>CAIVBX010000293.1 GCA_903904275.1 uncultured Pseudomonadota bacterium | reverse complement strand
TTTCGTCGTCTTGCTCGAATTTTTCAAAAATATCACGGTGCGAACTGCCGTTAATCGGGTCGCCACCAATCCCCACAGAGGTTGAAATACCAATCCCTTAAACGTTTCATTTGGTCGGCGGCTTCATAACCCAACGTGCCTGAACGACCCACCACGCCAACATTGCCACGCATATAAATATGACCTGGCATAATACCGAGCATCGAACGTTCAGGGCTGATTGTTCCCGCGCAATTCGGGCCAGTTAAAACCATGCGTTCTTCGATTGGGAAACGACGCAAAAAGTTTTTCACTTGCATCATGTCTTGCGTTGGAATGCCGTCAGTAATCGCGACGCAGTATTTAATTCCCGCGTCTGCCGCTTCCATAATGGAATCTGCCGCAAATGCAGGTGGTACGAAAATAATGCTCGCTTCTGCGCCTGCTTGTTCGACGGCTTCTTTTACGGTATTGAAAATCGGACGGTCTAAATGTTTTTGTCCGCCTTTACCTGGTGTCACGCCGCCCACCACGTTTGAACCGTAGTTAATCATGTCTTGCGCGTGGAACGTGCCGATTTTGCCCGTAAAACCTTGAACGATAATTTTTGTGGTTTCGTTAATAAAGATTGCCATTGTTTATGCTCCTTGATTTGCGACAACTTGATTGCGTGCGGCAACCGCTTTTTCGGCGGCTTCGGCTAACGTTTCAGCGGTAATAATGGGCAAACCGCTTTCAGCGATAATGCGACGACCTTCGTCAACGTTTGTACCCGCTAAACGCACGATTAACGGAATTTTCAAATCGACATTTTTTACCGCTTGCACAACGCCTTGAGCAATCCAATCGCAACGGTTAATCCCTGCGAAAATGTTGACCAACATCGCTTTCACATTCGCATCGGCTAAAACTAAACGGAACGCTTGTTCAGTGCGTTCTGCCGACGCGCCACCACCTACGTCTAAGAAATTCGCAGGTTCGCCGCCAGCCAGTTTAATCATGTCCATTGTTGCCATTGCCAAACCCGCTCCGTTAATCATGCAACCGATGTCGCCATCTAAACCAACGTAGCTTAAACCGTGGTCGCCCGCTTCAACTTCGCGTGGGTCTTCTTGGGTTTTATCACGCAAATCGGCAATTTTTGCACGACGGAATAAAGCGTTTTCGTCAAAGCCCATTTTGGCATCAAGCGTAATCAATTCATTGTTGCCTGTGATGACTAATGGATTGATTTCAAGCATGTTTGCGTCTAAATCACGCAACGCACGGTAGCAACCTTTAATGGTTTTAACCGCGTGGCTCATCAAACCTGATTCTAAGCCCATTTCAAATGCCATTTCGCGCACTTGATAATCTAATAAACCCACAGCAGGTTCGATGTAGATTTTTTTAATCGCGTCAGGATTGGTTTCAGCTAATTCTTCGATTTCCATCCCGCCTTCTGATGAACCAACCATCACAATGCGTTCAGAAATACGGTCAACTAAAAAGCAGAAATACAATTCTTTTTTAATGTCTGTGCCTGCTTCAACATAGACTTTGTCGCACAATTTTCCTGCCGCGCCTGTTTGATGCGTGACTAAAACTTTGTGCAATAAATCTTCCGTCGCCGTGTGAACTTCTTCGTGGGTTTTACAAACTTTAATGCCACCCGCTTTACCGCGTGCGCCAGAATGAATTTGCGCTTTCACAACCCAGATGCTACCGCCGATTTCGCGTGCGCGTTGCACAGCTTCGTCGGGTGTATGAGCAATGCCACCTTCGGCGATTTTTACGCCATAGCCACTTAATAATTCTTTGGCTTGATATTCATGAATATCCATTTTTGTCCTCTTTAATGTTTATATTATTTCGTTTTTGCAGCAATCGCTTCGGCAGCACGCACCACATTGTTTGCCATTCTTTCAGACGCGGCATCAATTAAACGTCCATCTAATGCTGCTGCGCCTTTGCCTTGTGCTGCTGCTTCTTTTAATGCTTCTAAAATGCGTTTAGCTTTGTTCACTTCAGCTTCAGGTGGAGTAAAAACGTCGTTAGCTAACGCAATTTGTGATGGATGAATTGCCCATTTTCCTTCACAACCCAATGCAGCCGCACGTTTCGCACCTAAAATGTAACCGTCTGGGTCTTTAATATCACCAAATGGACCATCAATCGGACGCAAACCATAAGCGCGGCAAGCCACAATCATACGACTTAATGCAAAATGCCATTGGTCGCCAGGGTAATCAGGATTTAAACCGCCGATATTTACCGTGCGAGCGCGATTACTTGCTGCATAATCGGCAACACCAAAATGCAAGGCTTCTAAACGTCCGCCGATTGCGCCTTGTTTTGCGATGTCTTCGACGTTCGCCATACCTAACGCCGTTTCAATTAACGCTTCAATGCCGATTTTGTTTTTCAAACCTTGTTGCATTTCGAGCTGATTCAACATCGATTCAACCATATAAACGTCACCATAAACGCCGACTTTTGGAATTAAAATCGTATCGATTTTTCTGCCCGCTTGCTCAACCAAATCGACTACGTCACGCACCATGTATTGCGTGTCTAAACCGTTGATACGCACAGAAACCGTAATCCCGTGACCTGCCCAATCTAAATCGTTAATTGCTTCGATGACATTTTTACGCGCGGTCAATTTATCATCTGGGGCAACTGCATCTTCTAAATCTAAAAAAACAACGTCAACGCCGCTTTTTAGGGCTTTTTCAAAAAATTCTGGACTTGTTCCTGGTAAGGCTAATTCACAGCGTTGAACGCGTTGAACATTCGCTGTATATAAAGTGTGACTCATTACGTTTTTTCCTTAGGATAAAAATAAAAAATCCAGTCGCAAAACTGGAACGAAATTTGAAATTAACAACACTGTCATTCTACTTTTGAAGTTTGCAAAGTCAAATTCATAAAGCGGTTTGATTTATCTTTCATTTTGTTTCTGTAACAAACTGTCAAGGTCAATGTATTTTAAAAAGTTATTATGCTGTCGATAACGAACGTAAATTTAGATTTTTGAATCCGTTTTTAGAAATTCATAACCGATTTTGACATCTACATTTCAGATATTTTTATCTAAAAATACCGCTTTTCAGCGTGCAACATTTTTTCTAGCATAATTTTTTTACAAAGGAGGGTACAAGATGTTTAAAAATCTCACTATTAAAGCCAGATTGTTTTATTTAATCGGTTTAATGTCTGTGATTATGTTCGGGTTGTCTACGCTAGGCACATTTGAATTACATAAAACAAATGAAGCATTAAAAACAGTTTATCTTGATAGAACGATGCCGATTGCTGACTTATCAGAAATCAAAACAAATTTATTGCATACACGAACAGCCATTACGACGAGTTTTAGTTTTCCTAGCGAAGCCACCGAACAACTAAAAAAAGTCGAAAAAAATATGTCCGATATAGACAAATTATGGAATGTTTATATGGCAACGTATTTAACGCCTGAAGAAAAAATACTTGCCGACAAATTTGCGATTGATTACCAATTTTTCTTTAAAAATTTAAAAAATGATTTGGCAATTCAACGTGCTGGTGATGTAGAAGAAGCAAAGCGTTTTTATTTTAAGGATGTTCGTTCATCTTATGAAACGTGCAAACAAGGAATTGATGCTTTAATCAATTTACAAAAAGAGGTTGCAAAAACAGAATATGAATTAGCACAAAATCGATTTGAAATCGTTTTAATTGCTTCGTCAGTTGCCCTTATTTTAGGATTGTTCATCTCAATTTTTATTGGATTACGAATTGTAAGGCATTTAATTTCATCGATTACCAACGCGCAAAAAGTGAATGCGGCGATTGCGGATGGTGATTTGAGTGTCAAAATTGATGCGAGTTCAAAAGATGAATTTGGTGTTTTATTACATTCAACTGAAATTATGCAGCAAAATCTCACGGAATTAGTAGGTGAAATTCAAACTATTGTTGATGCTGGCGTGAAAGGTGATTTTTCTCGAAAAATAAATGTATTACACAAACAAGGATTTGGAAAAGAAATTTGTCTTTCATTAAATCAATTAAGTCATGTTGTTGATACCAGTATGAAAGACGTGGTTCGTGTGGCAAGTGCGTTATCTGACGGCGATTTAAGTCAAAAAATTACAGCGGATTATTGCGGTGTATTTGATAAAACAAAAAATGGTGTGAATCACACGATTGATGAATTAGGAAAATTGATTGAAGAAATTGAAACTATTGTTTATTCAGGTGCAGATTGCGGTGATTTCAGTATCAAAATGTCAATGCACGGGAAACAAGGTTATAGCAAACGATTGGCAGAATTGATTAACCAATTATTTAGCACGACCGAAAAAAGTTTAACGGATGTGTTGCGTGTTTCGGATGCGTTAGCAAAAGGGGATTTAACGCAAAGTATTACCAATGATTATCCAGGAACATTTGGCGCGGTGAAATCAGGTATCAATGAAACGATTGAACATTTAAGTACGCTTATCGAATACATTAAAATCACCAGCGACACTGTTGCCACGGCAGCAAATGAAATTGCATTAGGAAATGTAGATTTATCACACCGAACAGAATCACAAGCGGCAAGTTTGCAACAAACAGCGGCAAGCATGGAAGACTTGAGTGTTAGAGTTGATCAAAATACAGGTAATGCGAAACAAGCCAGCGAATTAGCAGAAGGTGCCTCGCTCATTGCGAAAAAAGGCGTGACGGTTGTTAATGATGTGGTTGATACCATGTCGAGCATTAACGAATCATCAAGGCAAATTGTTGATATTATTACAGTTATTGATGATATTGCATTTCAAACCAACATTTTGGCGTTAAACGCCGCAGTTGAAGCGGCAAGAGCGGGCGAACAAGGTAAAGGTTTTGCGGTCGTCGCAGTAGAGGTTCGCAATTTAGCACAACGCGCCGCGAGTGCTGCTGGTGAAATTAAACGGTTAATTGATGATTCGGTTAAACGTATTTCTAGCGGTAGTTCTCAAGTTATTGAGGCTGGTCAAACTATGGAAGACATTGTGAAAGCGATTCACGATGTAACCGAAATTATGACCGATATTTCAGCCGCTTCTATTGAGCAAAATTCAGGTCTTACACGCATTTATCGTGCGATTACAAAAATGGACAGTGTGACACAACAAAATGCGACATTGGTTGAAGAATCTGCCGCTGCGTCAGAATCACTCAAAGAACAAACTCGAAATTTAGCTGATCAAATGGTCAATTTTAAAATAGACAATTAAACGTTTGCTATATGCCTACAAACCTTGCTGATTAAAGGTCGCTATGTCATGATTGCGCGTTTTTTAACCCACAACTACATAGAGAGAAAATCATGGCAGGTCGTAACCACCTCTACATTCCAGGTCCAACAAACGTACCAAACGAAGTTTTAAATGCAATGCACGTTCCAATGGAAGATCATCGTTCACCGATTTTTCCAAAATTATTCGCGCCATTATTAGAAGATTTGAAAAAAGTTTTTGGCACAACCACAGGTCAAGCATTCATTTTCCCTGCAACAGGTACAGCAGGTTGGGAAGTGACACTCACCAACGTTTTAAATCCTGGTGATAAAGTTTTGATTTATCGTTTTGGTCAATTCGCACATTTGTGGGCGAATATGGCGACACGCTTAGGTTTTGAAGTGGAATTACACGAAGAAACATGGGGCAAAGGCGTTCCTTTAGATAAATTAGAAGCGCGTTTAAAAGAAGATACGAATCACGAAATCAAAGCTGTTTTGGTCACACACAACGAAACCTCAACAGGTGTCACATCTGATATTGCTGGCACTCGTGCTGCAATGAATGCAGCAAATCACCCTGCATTTTTGTTTGTTGATGGCGTAAGTTCAATTGCCAGTATCGAATTCAAAATGGACGACTGGGAAGTTGATGCCATTATCAGCGGTTCACAAAAAGGTTTCATGTTGCCAGCAGGTGGCGCGTTTTTAGGTTTTAGCCAAAAAGCTTTAAAAGCGGTTGAAACGTCAACTTTCCCACGTTGTTTCTTAGATTTGAAAGACCAAATCACCAACAACGCCACAGGTTACACACCTTACACACCAAATTTACCGATTTTGTATGGATTGCGTAAATCACTTGATATGTTGTTTGCCGAAGGTTTGGACAATGTTTATGCGCGTCATTTCCGTTTAGGTGAAGGTGTACGTCATGCTGTTGCAGCGTGGGGTTTAACGACTTGCGCTCAAGAGGGTTTCCATTCAAACACAGTGACAGCTGTTGTTGTGCCAGCAGATAAAGATGCGCGTGAAGTGATTGGCACCGCGTTTAACAAATACAACATTTCACTCGGTGGCGGTTTATCTGAAGTTATGGGCAAAGTTTTCCGTATCGGTCACATGGGCGACATGAATGACGTTTCGATGCTCGGCGCAATTGCAGGTGCTGAAATGGCAATGTTAGATTGCGGTTTTGACATCAAAGCAGGTAGCGGCGTTGGTGCAGCAATTGAGTATTATCGTTCGACGGCTGCGAAGTAAATTTCAAATTCAAAAAATCTAAAAGCTCAAAGTGCAAGGCTTAAAAACTTTGTAATTTGAGCTTTCTTTAATTTCAACTTAGGAAAATTCAAAATGACTGAAAAATATAATGCGCCGATGGCAATAGATGTTGAAGCAGGAAAAACGTATGGTTGGTGTAGTTGTGGATTCAGTAGTGAAATGCCGCTTTGTGATGGCGCACATAAAACCGCTGAAACCGATAAACGTTCGTTAAAATTTATTCCAGAAGAAACTAAAACGGTTTATTTATGTGCGTGCGGCAAAACAGAAAATGCGCCGTATTGCGATGGTAGTCATTCAAAGTCGGCTTAAAAAATGGCAATCGAAATTGAACGTAAATTCTTACTCGCCAATGAAAATTGGCGAGATTTCGTAAGTCAATCGGTGATTTATAAACAGGGTTATTTGAGTTCGCAACCGACAAGTTCAATTCGTGTCCGAATTAGTGATAAACACGCTTGGCTAAATATCAAAAGTGCCACGATTGGCACGCAACGCGCTGAATATGAATATGAAATTCCACTCTCTGACGCACAAGAAATTTTAAATACCTTGTGTCTGAAACCTGTAATTGAAAAAACACGCCATTTCGTTACGCATGAAACTCATTTATGGGAAATTGATGAATTTGAGGGCGAAAATGTGGGCTTAATTGTGGCAGAAATTGAATTAAATTCGGTTGATGAAATTTTTGCAAAACCTGAATGGCTTGGCGAAGAAGTCACGCACGATATTCGTTATTACAACAATAATTTGGCGCGTGAACCATATTCAAAATGGCGTAATGATTTTAAAAATTAGGAATTTTATGAAAAAAACACCTTGGTTAATGGCGGCATTATTGAGTTTAAACAGTTTGATTTCGTTTGCCGATGAATCGCCAGTGAAACAATTAAAAACCTTTTTAAATTCAGCAAAAACCATCACCGCGAATTTCAAGCAAGTTTTAATTAACGAAGCAGGCGACCCATTTCAAACAAGTTCAGGTTTATTCTATTTGCAACGCCCAGGAAAATTTCGTTGGGATTACACAAAACCGTTTCAACAACAAATTATTTCGACTTCGGGAAAAGTGTGGTTTTACGATGCCGATTTAGAGCAAGTTACGATTAAAAAATTGGATGAATCAGTTGGCTCGACTCCTGCTTTATTATTGAGTGGCGATGTACCACTTGAAGATAATTACACGATTGAACAACAAGGTTCAGAAGGTTCGATGATTTGGGTAAAACTTGTGCCGAAAGGTCAAGATAGCACGTTTAAATATGTGTTGATTGGGCTTGAAAAAGGCGTTTTGAGTGGAATGCAATTAAATGACAATTTTGGACAATTAACGCGAATTTATTTCTCGAATCTGAAAGTAAATCAACCTGTCGAGGCAAATTTATTTGAATTTAATGCGCCTAAAGGTGTGGATGTTTTTTCAGAATAAAAATAATTTTGTTGTAATGTTGTTTTTTTTTAACAAGGTGTAATTTTTTTCCACTTATGAGCTTTACTTGTTGATAAACAAAGAAATCTAATGGGTTTTAAAGCAATTTAAAAACTTGTAAGGAAATAAATTTACTGGTATTATCGCCACCGTGAAATAGATTTTGTTGTATAAAAACAAAAATTCAAACTCTTAACCCAACCGCAATTTATTGAGGATTTAACATGTCAAAAACTAAATTAGTTTTAACTACTGCATTAGTTGCATTTGCAGCCGTATCAGTTTCTACAGAAGCAACCGCTGCGAAAAAAACAGCTAAACATGCTAAAAAAGCAGCTTACACCACAACAGAAACACATACTTCTTCATTCTCACACTCAACAAGTAGCAATGCGAAAGTTGACGCTTTAGAAGCTCAATTGCAATCTTTACAATCAGAAGTTCGTAACTTGAGAGCAGCATCTGGTCGCCCAACTATTGACCCAGACACAGCGAAAGTTCAAGAGTTAGATCAGTGGATGCAATCTACAAAAGAACACAAAGAACACCACGGCAAAGACAACATGGTATTCTTCCGTGGCGGTTATGGATATAACGTTGATAAACGTGGTGGCACTTTAGATCCAACGGCAGCAAATGGTGTTGGCGCATTAAACGGGGCTATCAGCAATCGTGATTCTTGGTACTTTGGTGCGGGTTTTGATTTCGGTATAAACGACAATTTATTCGGTATGATGCAAGGCACGGAAGTGTTAGCTGAATTGATGTTCGATTACAAACAATTAGGTGAAAGAAAAGCAAACGGTGCGTTATCTTCGGCAGTCACTTTACCTGTTAACGGCGGTACAGGTGGCGGCTCTGTTACAATTCCTGGATTAAATACGCAAACAGCAACAGTGAACGCATTATCATTAGCGGCTTCACCAAAAATCAAATTCTTAAAAGGTAGTAACTTCCGTCCTTGGTTGATTCCAGCTGGTTTTGAATTAACCATTATTAGCCCACCATCTGACGCAATTACCGTATTAAATCCAGGCATGATGTTC
>CAIVBX010000292.1 GCA_903904275.1 uncultured Pseudomonadota bacterium | reverse complement strand
TGGCGTTATTGACCATTTTTTTGTATTTAGCAACACCGACATTTGGTAACAGTAAAAGCGTTTTGTGCCTTTTACAGAGCAAATTATGGCAAAATACGTCAACATTGTTAAAATGAATTTAAAAGCAGTTCTTTCAATTTATACCGAAAAATCAAAAGGTGTCCGCGTGAACTTATTTAAAAAACTAATTTTAGCTTCAGCAATTGGAATGTGTTTTGCGCCGATGGTGAATGCTGAAATGTCGATTGAAATTACAGAAGGCATTGAAAGTGCGATGCCCATTGCAATTGTGCCTTTTGCTTCACAAGGTGCGCCGTTAGATGTGAGCAGTGTTGTCGATTCTGATTTAACACGCAGCGGTTATTTTAAAACACTTGCCGCACAACAAATGCCAGGTCGTCCAACTTCTGCCGAAGCAATTAACTTTCCTGATTGGCAAGCGATTCGTCAAAATTACGTTGTGATTGGGCGTGTGATTCCAAACGGTGGGCAATTTACAGTCGAATTTCAATTGTTTGATGTCGCTAATGGTTCGCAATTATTGGGTTATCGCATGGCGGCTTCGGGAAATGATTTACGCAAAGCCGCGCACCGAATTAGCGACATGATTTATGAAAAATTGCTTGGTAAAAAAGGCGTGTTTAGTGGGAAAATTGCTTACATCACAACAACTCGTCAAGGCACACAAAGCAATCATAAATTGATGGTGGCTGATGCAGATGGTGCAAATGCACAAGCGGTTGCATCATCGATTGAACCGTTAATGTCACCTGCTTGGTCGCCAGATGCAAAACGCATTGCGTATGTGTCTTTTGAAAAGAAAACAGCCGCCATTTACACTCAAAATTTATCAACAGGACAACGTGAGCGAGTCGCTGAATTTCCTGGAATTAACGGTGCACCTGCTTGGTCGCCTGATGGTTCAAAACTCGCAGTCACCTTATCAAAAGATGGTAGCCCTGATATTTACATTTTGGATTTAGGTTCAGGTAATTTAACCAAATTAACAAAAAATCGCGCCATTGATACCGAGCCAACATGGTCGCCTGATGGTAGTCGAATTGTTTTCACATCTGACCGTGGTGGCAAACCGCAGTTATATTCAATTCCTGTGCAAGGTGGCGAAGAAAAACGAATTACCTTTAGCGGCAGTTACAACGCTCGAGCCAGTTTCTCGCCTGATGGTAAATACATCACGATGGTACATTCTGACGGTGGCAGTTATCGCATTGGCTTAATGGAAGCGAATTCAAAAGCAATTAGTGTTCTAACATCTGGACCACTTGACGAATCACCAAGTTTTGCACCAAATAGCAGCATGGTTTTGTATGCGTCTCGTAAAGGCAATACAGGATATTTGTCAGCCGTTTCCACAGATGGACGAATTCAACAAAAATTGGTTTTCGATAGTGCTGAAGTGCGTGAACCCGCTTGGTCTCCGAAATAAACATCAACGTTTTTCAACTGGGAACAAAACGGTTTTCTTAAAATTGCTGTGGGGTTAAATCAACCACCTCGCGCATTTTATCAACCGTTTTTTGTAAAATTCTATTTGAACTAAAATCAAAAAGTTTTTATTTATCAGTAAAATATATATTTTAAAAAGTTGGTATGTTTATCGCTGTGTCGCATTGAAGGCATTTAACGAAGATGTCTTTTTTGCAGTAGTATTATCTGAAATTTTTAAATGAGGTCACGATTATGTCTAACTATTCATTATTTAATTTTATGTTCCACTCGATATTCAATCAAAAAAAAGTAGCAACAACCACAATAGGAACAGATGTTAATATCGGTGTTAATCAGTTTTACACCGTAAATACAAATGGTCTTAGCATTCACGGCAACACAGGTTTTGAAAGAGTGACGATTGCTCAAAATGTCAGCGGCATCACAATTGATTCGATGGTGGAATCTGTTGCATTAAGCGGTGTTAAATTCGACCCAAGCACTTTAGTGTCAACGCATGGAACGCTAACGGTGGGAAATTTGGCAACGCTCAGTATTGCAGCAAATAATAACGAATCATTAAGTTTTTCCAACGCTGTGGGAACGTTATCGTTGGATAATTCTGGAAATGGAATTTTTAATTTATCGCAAATTCAACTGGATACAAACCAAAATTTCACAGCTGATACCAACAATTTGCAGGTTTATGGTAATTCTGGACAAGAAACGGTGACGTTAGCAAAAGATGTGAAAGGCGTTGGTATATCAAGTGCCGTTGAAACTGTGGTGTTTTCTGGCAATTCGAGTGATTATTCTTACGTCACAAAAGCAGGAGCTATTATAGTTTCGGATAAAACAACAGGCGATAACGTTGCATCCATCTATGTGAATCCAGCATCAACAGGCACTGAGATTCAATTTGCAGACAAAATTCTTCATGCAGATTGGGAAATTACCAGTTCATCGAGATATTGGAATCATTTTGGAGTGGTTGTCACTGACCCAACTGCTTCAACTCCAGCAACTACTCCAGTTCCAGTTCCAACAACTACCACCATTTCTGGCGGCACAAATCTGCATTACTCTGTTGATTTTAGTCAAGCAAGTTTAGGTAATAATCTCGCTAATGTTGAGGCGGATGTTAAAACCGCTTTGGATAATATCGGAAAATATATCAGCTCGAAAGTACCATTTAATCTGAAAGTTTTGACTGAGCAAACCTCTCCATCCACATTGGCAAAAGCGAGTGCTACAATGGAGAATACCTCTTCGGCAAACGGCGCAACACAATCTACTGAATTTTTAGCAGATTCAATTTCGGGTGTAAATGCCAATGGTTCTGCACCTGACGCAACGTTATACATCAACCTTGCTGATTTGAATCAAATGTCATTCAATGGTGCGCCAACATCCCATCAATATGATTTGACCAGCATTTTGACACATGAAATTCTGCACGGTTTAGCATTTACAGGCAATCTCCCAACAGGTGGCGCAAAAACACCTTACGATTCGTTAGTAACCATGCAAAATAATGTACCTGTTTTTACGGGAACTCACGCTGAAGCTGCAAATAACAACAATCCCATTCCGCTAGATCCTGCGAGTGCTGGCAGTGGTTCGGCTTATTACCACGTTAAAATATCAGGCGATTTAATGTCAGATTCGATTGGCACAGGCGAAGTTCGGACAATTTCAGCATTGGATGTTGCAATGCTGCAAGATATGGGCTTAACAGTTGTTGGTGTTCCGCCGACACCTGTTACAGCTTAAAAATACGTTGCCCACTTTAAAACGATGCGCGTACTTTTAGCTTATATCGGAATGGTTTTATTGTGGGCAACAACACCGCTTGCAATCAAATGGAGTGTTGATGGTTTTGGCGTTTTAGGCGGCGTGACCTCACGCATGACAATCGGTACGTTGTGCATGATTTTACTGTTGTTATTACTTAAAAAACGTCTTCCATTTTCACGCATTGCCTGTTTAACGTATGCGGCGGTGGCATTACAAATTTACGGTGCAATGTGTGTTGTTTATTGGGGGGCGCAATTTATTCCATCAGGTTGGATTTCTGTTGTTAGCGGTTTAAATCCTTTAGTTACCGCGTTATTTGCCGCGATTTGGCTAAACGAACGTAGTTTTACTTTTGGTAAAATTTTGTCTTATTTGCTTGGTATCGTTGGTTTAGCGATTATGTTTGGTTCGGCAGACAAATTAAATTCTGACGCAATGTTCGGTGTATTCGGTGTTTTAGCCTCTGTTGCATTACAAGCACTTAGCGCAATTGCTATCAAACGTATTCGTTCAAAACTTCCTGCGTTAAGCCAAGTCACAGGCGGCTTATTATTCGCGTTACCGTTTTATTTCGTTACATTTGAAATGGGTGGTGGCGATATTCCATTACAATTTTCATTGATACATTTTTTATCTGTTTTGTATTTGGGTGTTATCGCAACACCTGTCGGATTTATGTTGTATTACTATTTGTTGTCGCAACGTTCTGCAACACAAGTTTCACTCGTTACATTGGTCAGTCCTGTGTTATCGCTTTGGCTTGGACATAGCGCAAATAATGAACCGATGACATTAGATATTATCATCGGAACAACGCTGATTTTGTTGGCATTAGTGATTCACAATGCTTCTTTTTGGAAATTCATCCATTTTTCGCAACACGGGAAACGCAAACATACACATTAACGTCACGCCAATCGTTAAACAACCGCCGACCACAACGGCGGGAACTAAACCTAAAAATGCCGCTGAAACTCCTGATTCAAATTCGCCTAATTCATTCGACGCGCCAATAAACACCGAATTAACAGCACTTACACGTCCCCGAATTTCATCTGGCGTTTCCAATTGCACCACAATATGGCGAATATAAACGCTAATCATGTCACCTGTGCCAATTAAAAATAATGCCGCTAACGATAAATAAAAACCGTCTGATAAACCAAAAATAACTGTCGCTCCACCAAAAATTAACACGCCAAAAAACATCCACGCGCCAACACGTCGCGTAATGGGGAAAAAGCCTAAAATAATTCCTGTCAATGTTGCACCTAATGCAGGTGCGCCGCGTAATAAACCTAAACCCACCGAATCAACATGCAAAACATCGCTGGCATAAGCAGGCAACAACGCTGTCGCGCCACCAAATAAAACAGCCAATAAATCTAACGATAATGCGCCAAAAATAATGGGACGTGACCGCACAAAACGTAAGCCTTCAAAAAGTCTATTCAATGACATTTTTTCACGTTTATTTGGCGTGAAATTCACCCGAATCGGCAACATCAACAACACCGACATCGATAATAAAACCGTCACAATGCTATAAACTGTTTCTGTACCAAATAAATACAACAAACCGCCTAACGGTGGTGCGGCAATAACTGCGACATGATAAAGCGACGAATTTAATGCCACTGCGCTGGCTAAATTTTCAGTTGGCACTAAATTAACGAGAATCGCTTGAGATGCGGGCATCATAAAAGCACGCGCCGCGCCATATAACGCCATAACCGAAAAAATCGGTAACGTCGAATGCAAATCCATTCGTGCAAAAAATAACAGCAACAATCCGCAAATCAATTCCACGAAAAAACAACTCAATACAATCCAACGGCGATTCCATTGGTCTGCAAAATGTCCTGCAATTAAAATTAACATCGCAAACGGTAAAAATTGCGCCAAACCGATTAAACCTAAATCCAGTGTTTTGCCTGTTTGTTGGTAAATTTGCCAACCGACTGCGACACTTTGAATTTGTACCGCAATAGTCGAAAGAAATCGCGCAATGACAAAAAAAGTGAAATTACGATGTTTTAATACGGAAAATTTAGTCATAAAAATGTGTTTTGAGTTTTCTGTTTAGTGAATTTTACGTTATGCTGATTTTTTTAACGATTAGAGTGAATTTTACGTTATGCTGATTTTTTTAACGATTAGTTGGATACATTTTCAATGAATACAACCCCTACACTTTTAAGATC
>CAIVBX010000291.1 GCA_903904275.1 uncultured Pseudomonadota bacterium | reverse complement strand
TTGGAGTAATCTTGTTGCACTCAGCAATTTGTATCCAGTTTCAGTCAGCATTGGACTATTGATTTGTGGCAATGTATTTATGACATTCGCTTGGTATGCGCATTTAAAGGAAATGCACGATAAACCTTGGTTTTTAGCCGCATTAGTCAGTTGGTTTATCGCATTATTTGAGTATTTGTTACAAGTTCCCGCTAATCGAATTGGTTATACAGTTTTAAGTGTTGGACAGTTGAAAATTATTCAAGAAGTCATCACATTATCTTTGTTCGTACCATTTTCTGTTTACTACCTGCGTGAACCATTGAAACTCGATTATTTGTGGGCATTTTTTTGTTTGCTCGGTGCAGTCTATTTCGTATTTCGAGAAAAGCTCTAAGCGCGACAGTCTTTGGTTTTTATGGCAAAATTACTCCGTTTTCAATTTATTCATTCAATCGAGGAAATCATTTTATGAAACGCATTTTTCTATTTCTAGTTACTAACCTTGCTGTAATGGTGGTGATTGGCGTTATTTTTAATTTGTTAGGTTTGCACAGTTCACTTGCCGCAAACGGTGTCGATTTAGATTTGAAAAAATTGCTCGTCATGTCAGCGATTATCGGCTCATCGGGTTCAATCATTTCTCTTCTGATGTCGAAATGGTCGGCAAAACGCGGTATGGGCGTTGTGGTTATTGAACAGCCACAAAATCAAACTGAAAAATGGTTAATGGATGTTGTCGCACGTCAAGCGCAACGTGCAGGAATTGGAATGCCTGAAGTCGGCATTTTTGAATCACCTGAACCAAATGCGTTTGCAACGGGTGCAAGTCGTGACAGTGCGTTAGTTGCCGTAAGTACAGGTTTATTACATGCCATGAATGCCGATGAAGTGGAAGCGGTTGTCGGTCACGAAATCAGCCACGTTGCCAATGGCGACATGATTACGATGGCATTGATGCAAGGTGTTGTGAACACGTTTGTATATTTCTTCGCAACGATTATTGGTCATTTTGTAGACAAAGTTATCTTGAAAAACGAAGAAAGCGGCTACGGTTGGGCATATTACGTTACACAAATGGTCGCGCAAATCGCACTTGGTATTTTAGCATCAATGTTGACAATGTGGTTCTCACGTTACCGCGAATTTAGAGCCGATGCAGGTGGCGCGAATTTAGCAGGTCGTGAAAAAATGATTGCTGCTTTACAAGCTTTGCAACGTGTTCATGAACCCGCTGAATTACCAGGACAATTGGCGGCATTTGGAATTAGTGGCAGCGGTTCAATGAAATTGTTCATGTCACATCCACCACTTGGAGAACGCATCGCCGCGTTACAAAATTTACGTTAATTTTTCAGGTGCAAAGTTTCAACAGCTTTGCACCTTTCTTTTGCCTATTAAATTTACAGAATTGATCACAATGAACATCACACTTTCTAATCGCGTCAATGCGGTAAAACCTTCTCCGACCTTAGCAATTACTGCAAGAGCCGCGAAAATGCGCTCAGAAGGTCACGACATTATTGGTTTGGGCGCAGGCGAACCTGATTTTGATACGCCTGATTTTATTAAACAAGCTGCAATTGAAGCGATTAACAAAGGTTTCACGAAATACACCGCCGTTGATGGCATTGCGCCCTTGAAACAAGCGATTATCGACAAATTCAAAAATGACAATGGCTTGGAATATAACGCGAAACAAATTTTAGTTTCTTGTGGCGGTAAACAAAGTTCGTTCAATTTGACGCAAGCTCTTTTAAATGCAGGCGATGAAGTAATTATTCCTGCACCGTATTGGGTTTCTTATCCAGATATGGTTTTGCTTGCAGACGGTGTGCCTGTGATTATCGAAACCACGCAAGCACAAAATTTCAAAATTACGCCAGAACAATTGCGCGCTGCGATTACTGACAAAACTCGTTTGATTTTTATCAACAGTCCATCAAATCCTTCTGGAGCAGCGTATTCGTTAGATGAGTTAAAAGTGTTGGGCGATGTGTTAGCGGATTTCCCAAACATCATTATCGCAACCGATGATATGTATGAGCATATTCTTTGGGAAGGCAAACAATTTGTGAACATTTTGAACGCACATCCCGAATTTTATGACCGTACAATTGTGATGAATGGTGTATCAAAAGCGTATTCGATGACAGGTTGGCGAATTGGTTACGCGGCAGGAAATGAAAAATTGATTGAAGCCATGTGTACGATTCAATCACAAAGCACCTCAAATCCGACTTCGATTTCGCAATATGCCGCATTAGCCGCGTTGACAGGCGACCAAAGTTTTATTGCTGAAATGTGCAAGAAATTCAAAAAACGTCATGACTTTGTTGTTGCTGAATTAAATACAATTGATGGCGTGGAATGTGTTGAAACTGACGGCACATTTTATGTTTTTCCAAACATTGAAAAATTATTAGCGCGTTTAGATGGTATTGATGACGATTTGGCGTTTTCAGATTATTTAATTGAAAAAGCAGGTGTAGCACTTGTGCCAGGTTCAGCATTTGGAACGGCTGGGCATATTCGACTTTCGATTGCGACCAGTATGGATAATTTGAAAAACGCACTGGAACGAATTAAAAAAGCTATTTAAAAACAGTAAAACTACTTTAATAACCCGCTAAACGCGGGTTATTTTGAATCCTTCTTTTTAACGCTATAATTTCACTACTTTAAAATCCTCTTTTTAGGAAACATCATGTCACAAAACACCACACATTTTGGCTTTAAAGAAGTCGCCACTCAAGATAAAGTCAAATTAGTTCGAGGCGTTTTTGATTCCGTTGCAGAACGTTATGACATTATGAATGACTTGATGTCATTAGGAATTCATCGAATTTGGAAAAGAGTTGCCGTCGATTTAAGCAACGTTCGAGAAGGTTATAACGTTTTAGATTTAGCAGGTGGAACAGGCGATTTAACAACATTATTTCAACAAAAAGTGAGAACGACAGGGCAAGTTATTTTGGCTGATATAAACTCTGCAATGTTAAATACAGGGCGCGACCGTTTAATTGATAGAGGTTTAACAGGAATTCGTTACGCGCAAGTGAACGCTGAATGTTTGCCATTTGCAGATAACACGTTTGATTGTGTTTGCATTGCGTTTGGTTTGCGAAATGTAACCGATAAAGCCGCCGCGTTACGTTCAATGCGTCGTGTTTTGAAACCTGGTGGTTGTGTGATTGTATTGGAATTTTCACACCCAATCGACCCTATTACTGAAAAAGTGTACGACTTTTATTCATTCAAATTATTACCCAAAATCGGTAAATTTGTGGCAAACGATGAAGAAAGTTACCGTTATTTAGCAGAGTCAATTCGTATGCACCCAAAGCAAGCCGAATTAAAAACCATGATGGAAGATGCAGGTTTGGAACGCTGTAATTTTTACAATATGACGCAAGGCATTGTTGCTGTACATCGCGGTTATAAAATTTAGTTATGTTACTAGAAAAATTTTTAAATTGGCATGAGGAAACGTTAAAAACGCTGCAACTCAACATAACTGAATTTTTACAAGAAGAAACGCGCGATTTACCAGCAAAAACAGAAGTAGAAATATTTTATAAACAAATAGTGCAATTAGAATGTGATGTTAAAAAACTAGAAGAAAAACTTAATCACACGACAGGAAAATCATAATGATTATTGGACAAATTGAGTCTTACGACAGTGAAACTAAAACAGGTTTTGTTAAAGACCAAGAAGAATTTTTTAAATTTGACGTAACAAGCTGGGTTTCAAGTCTGCCACCAGACCAAGGTGACGAAGTTACGTTTGAGTTGAGAGATGGTGTGGTTGTGAATATGCGTTTAGTCGCAGAAACAATGAAGCCAATTGAAGGTATAAAAAAACGTTGGATTGCAACGACATTAGCATTTTTTTTAGGCGCAATTGGAGCGCATCGTTTTTATTTAGGATTTTACAAACTAGGATTAGCACAATTGGCATTTACCATTCTAACACAGGGATATGGTGTGTTATGGGGGGTTATTGATGCGGTTTTGTTATTCGCAGGACATATAAACAAAGATGCTAAAGGTCGCCCATTAAAATAACAGGCAAAAAAAAGCGAGATGAAAACACATCTCGCTTTTAGTTTTACGTTGTAAAGTCTTTATTATTTTGCAGAACGCACGTTTGTTGAGGTCAAGCCTTTAGTGCCTGTTTCTACATCATACGAAACAGTTTCGCCTTCGTTTAACGTTTTGAAACCGTCACCTTGGATAACTGAGTGATGAACAAAAACATCTTCTCCGCCATCAGTTGGTGCGATAAAGCCAAAACCTTTTGTGTTGTTAAACCACTTAACGGTACCTGTTGCCATTTTGAAACTCCTAAAACTAAAAAAATACGGTTACACAGAACTACAACATTGATAACCAGACAACCTACAACTAGGAATCTCTTAACTCAACAGATGTTTTCTGACGCACTTCATTGTAGCTGTTTTTTTAGAATTTGCGTTTTTTTTCTTTAAATACATTTCATACACTTTCATTTAAAAAATCTAAACATTGACGCAACAGGCTTATAAAAATATAATCGGCGGCTATTTAATAGATTAAATCCTTAATTATTGGAGTTCACGCAATGTATGCGGTAATTGAAACAGGCGGTAAACAATACCGCGTAGAAAACGGCACTTACTTAAAAGTAGAAAAATTAGAACTTGGCGAAGGCGATAGCATCGTATTTGATAAAGTTTTAATGATTGAAAACGAAGGCGATGTAAAAGTCGGTTTGCCATTCATTAACGGCGGCAAAGTCACGGCGACTGTGTTGTCACAAGGCAGACATAAAAAAATCAAAATTGTTAAATTCAGAAGACGCAAACACCACATGAAAACTGCGGGACACCGTCAATACTATACTGAAATCCAAATTACTGGCATTTCAGCTTAATAACTTAGGAGTTCAAAATGGCTCATAAAAAAGCTGGCGGTAGTACCCGCAATGGTCGTGATTCCCAATCAAAACGCTTAGGCGTTAAACGTTATGGCAGCGAAACAGTTACCGCAGGTAGCATCATTGTTCGTCAACGTGGAACACATTTTCACCCAGGCACAAACGTCGGTATTGGCAAAGATCATACCTTGTTTGCAAAAGCGGATGGCGTGGTACTTTTTAAAGTTCAAGGTCCTAACAACCGTAAATTTGTTAGCGTTATCGCAGCAGCATAAATAATTGCTCGCCCATTGTGGCAAGCGGCAACGACTGAAAAAGCTCCGCCGAATGGTTGGGGCTTTTTTCGTTTTTATCAGTTAGATTTGAGTAAAGTATGAAATTTGTTGACGAAGCACAGGTTCGCGTAGAAGCGGGCGATGGTGGAAATGGCACAATCGGTTTTCGCCGTGAAAAATTTATTCCTTTAGGCGGACCAGACGGCGGCGACGGAGGGAACGGCGGCAGTGTGTATTTAGTTGGTATGGAAAATATGAACACGCTGGTCGATTTTCGCTATCAATCCGTTTATCGCGCTCAACGCGGACAAAACGGCATGGCTCGAAATTGTACTGGCAGAAAAGGCGATGATTGCTTTGTTTCTGTTCCTTTAGGTACGCGCGTTTCGGATTCTGAAACGGGTGAAATTTTGGGAGAATTAGTCAAAGAAGGCGAAACATTATTGGTCGCGCAAGGCGGTTTTCATGGCTTAGGAAACACGCGCTTTAAAAGTAGTGTTAATCGTGCGCCACAAATTGCCAGTAAAGGCAGCGCAGGTGAACACCGATTATTAAATTTAGAACTCACTTTAATTGCCGATGTTGGCTTACTTGGAATGCCGAATGCGGGTAAATCGAGTTTAATTCGCTCGGTTTCATCTGCTACGCCTAAAGTTGCCGATTATCCTTTTACAACGCTTTATCCAAATTTAGGTGTGGTTCGCATCGATGAATTACGCAGTTTTGTGATTGCCGATATTCCTGGGGTGATTGAAGGTGCGGCAGATGGCGCAGGTTTAGGTTTGCAATTTTTAAAACATTTAGACCGCACAGGTTTATTGTTGCACGTTATTGATATTGAACCGTATGAAAGCAGCGAGTCGCCGATTTCAGCGGCGAAAAAAATCATCGCCGAAGTTGAAAAATGGAATGACAATTTAGCGAATAAACCGCGCTGGCTGGTTTTGAATAAAGTCGATAGAGTGTTAGATGAAGAACTTGACGCGCATTGCCAAGAAATTATTGATGCACTAAATTGGACTGCACCTGTGTTCAAAATTGCCGCAATTAACGGACAAGGCACACGCGAATTGATGTTTGCGATTATGGAATTTTTAGAAGCAGAACGGCATAAAAAATTGAATTTAAATTCGAGTCAAGCTGATGTCATTTAATGAATTTTATTTCTTAACTACGCCAGTTGGCTTCACAACATTAAGCGGTATTATCGGATTATTGATAGGCAGCTTTTTAAATGTGGTGATTTATCGTCTGCCCATCATGATGAAACGCGAATGGCGAAACGATTGTTTGGAATTTTTAGAACTCGAAAATGACGACGTACCAACTGACATTTTTAATCTTGCTCTCCCCGCGTCAAACTGTCCAAATTGCCAAGCAAAAATTCAACCTTGGCAAAATGTTCCTGTTTTAAGTTATTTATTGTTGCGCGGAAAATGTGCTAATTGCAAAACGCCAATTTCTGCACGTTATCCTGTTGTTGAACTTTTGACCGCTATTTTGTCAATAATTGTTGCATGGCATTTTGGTTTTGGTTGGCAAGCCGCAGCAGGATTAGTTTTAACTTGGGTTTTAATTGCGTTAAGTTTAATTGATTTAGATACGCAATTATTGCCTGATGTCATTGTATTACCAGTGTTATGGCTAGGTTTGATTGCCAGTTTATTTACTATTTTTATAGATAGTTCAACCAGCATTATCGGTGCAACAGCAGGTTATTTGGTGTTATGGTCGGTTTATCATGGCTTCAAATTATTTACAGGCAAAGAAGGCATGGGATATGGCGATTTTAAGTTATTGGCAATGCTTGGCGCGTGGTTAGGTTGGCAATATTTAGGTGTCATTATTTTGCTTTCATCGCTTGTTGGTGCATTTATTGGTATTACATTGATTTCACTAAATAAACACAGCCGTGACGTGCCGATTCCATTTGGACCTTATTTAGCAATCGCTGGCTGGATTGCATTGTTGTGGGGGAAAAGTTTAAATCTTTATTATTTTGGATAGTATTTCAAATTTTTAGATTTAAACTTGAACAGACTTAAAATCTACCCTAAACTCGAAATTGACCTGCGACAAATCGTCGCATCTTTTTCGTTTAAGGAGATTTTATGAGCGAGTTTAATGAATCACGTCGTCGTTTTCTAATGCAATCAGGTTTAGGCGTAGCAGGTTTAACTGCCTTGCCCTCTCTCGCTAAAGCTATGGAAGGAATGGGAGGGATGAAGCATTCAGCCGATGTTGAAATGCCAAAACTTACTCCAACGAAAGCCTCACCAAATTTTCATCCTGACGTTGAAATTGATTTGTTTGCAAAACCTACGACAATTCCAATTTTAGATGGTTCAAAAACTAGCATATTGAAATACACTGCAAAGCTCGTGAAAGGACCAAAAGAAACCATTACCGATATTCCAAATTCTTATTTGGGGTCAATTATTCGACTTCAAAAAGGTCAAAAAGTTCGTATCAATTTTTATAATGGTTTGTCTGTACCAACTGTGACACATTGGCATGGTTTGCACGTCCCTCAAATTATGGACGGACATCCAATGTATTCAATTGATTCAGGTGAAGTGCGTGTTTATGAATTTGAAGTTATGAATCGCGCCAGTATGAACATTTATCACACACATCAACATGGCGCAACGGCGAAGCAATTATATTTAGGTTTGGTAAGCGCAATTATCGTTAATGATTCAGAAGAAGCCGCGTTAGATTTGCCATCAGGTGAATTTGAAGTGCCATTAGTAATTCAAGATAAACAATTTGACAGCGATAATCAGCTTATTTATTCGTCGATGATGAAAAATAAAATGACTGGCTTCACAGGCGATAAAATTCTCGTCAATGGTTTTCCAAATTTTAAATTAGATGTTGCAAGTCGCGCTTATCGGTTGCGTGTTATGAATGGTTCAACGTCACGAATTTACAAATTGGCGTGGGAAGATGGAATGCCAATTACCGTAATTGGTGTAGATGGTGGTTTGCTTGAACAGCCTGAAGTAAAACCGTATATCATGCTCGCACCAGGCGAACGTTTGGACGTTTGGGCGGATTTCAGCGGACGAAACGAAGGGACAGAACTGACATTAAAAAGTTTAGCGTTTGCAGGCGTGCTACCCAAAATGGCAGAAATGAAACATCGTGGCGCGTTGCCCGTTGGTAGTGAATATCCAATTTGTACGATTCGTGTTACCAAAAAAGTCAGTGAAACGCATAAATTACCGATGCAATTGTCTAAATTTAAACATCACGAAATAAGTGACACTACAAATTCAACTAATCCGTTACCGATTGGTATTTCAGAAGCTCCGATGTCGATGTTAATCAACGGTCGCGCCTATGAATTTAATAATCCGTTGCCTTTTGAACGAGTGAAATTAGGTAGCACGCAATTGATTGAAATTTTCCACGCACATGGCAACATGACAATGGATGACAATACGAAAGCTAATGAACATGAAAAACATGAAAGTGGTGGTGAAAAGAAAATGGGCGGAATGGGCATGATGGGCGGCGGAATGATGGATTTGTCGATGGCGCATCCCATTCATTTACACGGTCAATCATTTGAAATTGCAAGTCGTAGTATTTCGGGCGATACAACGGCTTATGATACGGTTAAAGACGGATTTATTAACAGCGGATTAAAAGATACTGTTTTAATTATGCCGATGGAACGAATCAAAATTATTAAACCCTTCCACGATTTTAAAGGCTTGTTTTTGTATCACTGTCACAATTTAGAACATGAAGATATGGGCATGATGCGCGAATTTTCAGTGGAATAAAAAATGAATTATCGCTGACATTTTTTGCAAAATGTCAGCGACAAAACGTCAAATGATTTTACCTAAATGATGTAAATGCTCTTCAAGCTGACTTAAAACGTCCCGCTGATTACCCGTCAAATTCATACCGCTGCGTAATTCTTGAACACGCGCATAAATTTTATCAATACATTCTTCTTGTTCTGTACGACGTAAATATAATTTATTCACCATTTGACGAAACGCAAAACTCAATTTTTGAAAACGTCCTTTTTCAGCGCGTACCGCCATCGCATCAAGTTCACCATCACTGATTTGTTCACATAATTCTTCCAATCGATACAATGGCGCAGAACTTTGATTGTTGATATAAATTGCAATTGCGGCACTAATTGCTCCTGCAAGAATTAACGTAATCAAATTTCCAACAAAAATAAAAATCCCCAAACGACTCCACGCTTCAACGATATTTAAATAAACGGTGTTCGGTTGTTTCGACATAATCCAATCAATCAGCGCGTAATAACATCCACCCGCAATCAAAATCAGCGCAAACAAACTTAAAAAAACGCGCACAAATCCTGAAAATTGTGGATTTTGACGACGACGAGAAGAACGATAATCCATATTTTTGACCTTGTGTTAATTGGCGAAACTTTGAACCCACGCAAGTTGGCGGGGCAAACAAATCGTTTTTAAATCGTAATTAGCTTGTGCAAATTGGCGAGCATTTTTTCCTAAACGTTCACGTTCTTCAGGCAAATCCAGTAATTCACAAACGTTATTTGCTAAGGCTTCTTTATCAAAAAAATCGACCAATTTACCTGTTTCATTATGACGAATAGCTTCATGTAAAGGCTGCGTATCACTTGCCACAATACAACAACCCACGCTCATCGCTTCAAGCAAACTCCAACTTAAAACAAACGGATACGTTAAATAAACGTGAATTCTCGAAAGCTGCAACAACGGAATAAAATGTGAATAATCAATATGACCTAGAAAATGAATCCGATTTATATCGAGTTCTTCAACGACTTCATTTAAAAAAATATCTTTCCATTTTTGACCATTTGGGGCTTTTGCGCCGTAACTCACACCATCTGCCCCGACGATTAAAATTCGGGCGTTCGGACGACGACGCATAATCTCAGGTAAGGCACGCATAAATGTGTGATAACCGCGATACGGTTCTAAATTACGATTTACAAACGTAATAACTTCATCATCGCGTGTTAGTTTTATTGTGCCACCGTTCACATTTAACGTCATTGAAACATTGGAATTTGGTGCAATGGTGTCGGTGTCAATACCATCATGAATGACTGAAATACTGCTGCGAAAGGGTTCTGGAAACGTACTTGCTTGCCAAAACGTTGGTGAAATTCCACCGTCTGCAATGTCAAAATGCAGCAAATTATTGGTATTTTTCAACCGTAATCGACAATCATTTGTTGGATCATCATTTAAAAATTCGGGGTCGAAATTAACATCTGTTCCGTGTGAGTGATAAAAAAATTCGCAATAAATTGCCAATTTTGCATCCGCCCAAACATCTTTTAAAAACAAACTTTCTCCCCAACCCGAATGCGCGATAATTAAATCAGGCGTAAAACCTGAATCGCGTAATGCTAAAGCGGCTTGAAAACACGCTTCACCGCGAATCACTTTCGTTTCAAAATCGCTCACCCAAGGATGCACATTTTCTGTTGTGCCGCGTGTTGCTTGATATGAAATTAAACGCACACCATTCCAGTTTTCAGGTGCGTTTTTTTGCATAGTGAATGCCACAACTTCATTATTTGAATCAGCAGCTAAAACAGGAGCTAAATGTTTGAATTGTCCAGGAAAATTTTGATGAATAAATAAAATTCGCATAATTATTTGTTTTGTAAAATGCGTTCAACACGCTGTAAATCTTCGATTGTATCCACACCAGCAGGCGGTGTTTCATCAACAATTTGCACTAAAATTTTTTCGCCATGCCACAGAATTCGCAATTGTTCTAAGGCTTCAATTTGTTCAAGCGATGACGTTTCCCACACACAGTATTTTTTCAAAAATCCCGCTGTGTACGCATAAAGTCCAATGTGTCGAAGTGGCGACAATTCAGTTGAAAGTTCTTTTGTTGTCGCAAAAGTAGCTCGATTCCAAGGAATAGGCGCACGACTAAAATACAGCGCGTAACCATTTTTATCTAAAACCACTTTCACAGCGTTTGGATTAAACATTTCATCTGCATCATGAATTTTTGCAGCTAATGTAGCGATTCCAGCATGATGTTGATTTGCTAATGCGTGGGCAACTTGGCGAATATAATTTGCAGGTAAAAGTGGTTCATCACCTTGTAAATTCACAATAATCGTATCGTCTGACCAACTCAATTTTTCAGCAACTTCTGCAATTCGTTCTGTGCCGCTTTCATGATTTTCGCGGGTTAAAATGGCTTGAAATCCTAACGCTGAAACGGTTGCTAAAATACGTTCATCGTCAGTTGCAACCACAATTTCGTTTGCACCCGATTCTTTCGCTCGCTCACAAACGTGAGCAATCATGGGTTTTCCCGCGATGTCTAACAAAGGTTTGCCATGTAAGCGCGTTGAACCAAAACGCGCAGGAATCACAACGTTAAATGTCGCATTCATTTTCGTAATGCGTCAGTTTCTTCATGCGATAAACGACGTGCTTCATCTTCAAGCATGACAGGAATGTCATCACGAATAGGAAATGCTAATCGGTCTGCAAGACAAATCAATTCTTGTGCATCTTTTTGGTAATGCAGCGGACTTTTGCAAATCGGGCAAGCTAAAATTTCCAACAATTTAGGGTCAATCATAAAGTTCTCTTTTTAAGTAAAGTTAAAAATTGGGCATCAAATTCAAGCGATAATTGTGCTTTGACAGGCACAAACCAGTGATTTTCAGTGGCAAAATGTTGGCATTTCACGGCATCTTTTTCAGTCATTAAAACAGGCATATTTTTAAAATTGATTTCATTTGCGGTAAAAATGTGATGGTCTGGGAAAGCGTGATTAACACATTTTAAAATACCTATTTTTTCAAGTTGTTTAAAAAATCGTTCTGGATTTCCAATGCCTGCAATCGCATGACATTCAACGTTTTTAAATTCCGCAAGATGCTTTATTTCTTGAGTTTTCAAATTAACCGCGATTTCACCCATTAACGACATTTGCCATTCGTACCACGCGGT
>CAIVBX010000290.1 GCA_903904275.1 uncultured Pseudomonadota bacterium | reverse complement strand
TACAGTTCAAGTAAACGTCAATAGAACGATTGATTTAACAGCTGTAGTACCTACGACAGGAGCAACGGCTGTTGCGTTGAAAGGTGTTGATGCGTTTGTATTACCAAATGATACAACGGCTGCAACACAGCATGACATTGCGTTGACTATTCAGAATGTCGATATTGCTAATTTGATTACATCTACTGTTGCGACTAACGTTCCAGCAACTCAAGCTGCTGCTGACTTAGCGCAATTGTCTGCATTGACGGTAAATATCAACGTGAACAAAGGAACAACCGATGTAAATGGTAATGCTGAAGTTGCGGCGACGTCTTTTACCCTTAACTATGACACTAGTGTACCTGCTACACCGAAATGGACAGTGACTGGTAATGCTGCAGCTATTGGTAATGCCGAAGCTAGTGCGCTTGTTGGAGCAGCTACAGGTTCAACCGTGGGCGCGACTGCTACAGCTCTGTTATCAACAGCAACATCTATCCTTTGGGACTCTGTAGGAAGTACAGCAAGTAAAGTTATTTCAACAGGTGGTGTTGATTTAACAGGCTTTGCTGGTGTTGTCGATACGTTCAAGTTTACAGGAACGCCAGACGTGACTACTGGTGCATTGGTAATCGATGGCTTTAACGCTACTGCAGGTGCAGATACAGCTGTTGATAAAATCAATTTAGATTTATTCACTGGTGTAACGGTAGCAACAACACCAATCGCAGGTTCAATGACAAACGCTGCTGATAGTGTGTATTTCCTTTCAACAGGTGTAGCAGGCGATGCCGATAGCGCAGTAGCAGCAGCAACAGCAATTAATGCTGGTGCAACAACATGGACAAGTGCGTCAAATACATCTTATGTTGTGCTTGCTGATAACAATTCTACAAGCATCTTCAAATGGGTTGAAGCTGGCACTAACGGTGCGCAGGCTGCTGAATTAACGTTAATTGGTACAATTAATTCAGTGTTGACAGCAGCTAACGTTGTCTTTGCTTAATTTGTAATCATTCAGTCAAAACGGGTGGCGGTTTAGCTCGTTTTGATTGATAGTTGTCAAAAATAAGAAACCGCGCTTTGGTGTTGAACCGAAGGGCGGTTTTTTTATATCAATTAAAAAATTTCAATTTTCGAGTTCGTTTTTTATTTGATATAACAGGTGGTAAAGGAAAGGACAGTTTGACTTTTAAACCACCCAATTCTGATTTTCCTAATGCTAATTCGGCATTGTGAATCCCAGAAATACGTTGAACAATTGAGAATCCTAATCCCGTTCCTTGTGCGGTATGCGCTGTTTCAACACAACGATGAAAACGTTTCAATGAATTTTCATATTCTTCAGGCGCAATGCCTGGTCCTGAATCTTCGACACAAAAAACCAATTGTGAACTTGAGCCAATTAAACTGACTTTGATATTGCCGCGCGGCGGCGTGTATTTAATGGCATTATCAATCACATTCCGCAGCAAAATGTTAATCAATAATGTGTTTGCCATAATCGGCACGACATTTTCATCAATAAATTCAATATAAATCCGTTTTTTATACGCATCCGAATCCAACTCTGTAATCACTTGAATAATTTCTTTATCAACGTGTGTCACCGCTTTTGCCAGGTATTCGGTATTTGAATCAATGCGCGAAAATGTCAGTAATTGTTGAACCAAATATGTCATGCGATGAACAGCTTGATCAATCCGTTTTAAGGCTTGATTTCGTACTGTTTCATCAACGGTTCGCAATGCGACTTGCGCTTGTGTTAATAAACCTGCAAGCGGTGTGCGTAGTTCATGCGCGGCATCAGCTGTAAATTGGCGTTCATGCTCAAAGGCTTGTTCGAGTTGTATGAACAAGGTGTTAATTTCATGCACAATTGGCACAATTTCATTCGGTAGTTTTTCAATTGAAAGGGGTTTTAAATAACTAGCTTCACGCCGAGAAAGTGCAATTTCTAAACGATTTAAAGGCGACAAAGCGCGTCCAACAATAAACCAAATCACCAATCCCAAAATAGGCAAACCAATTAAAAATTGCATCACCAATTGCAACGAAATTTCATCCGTTAATTCCGCACGAATTTCTTCTTTTTGTCCGACATGAACAACATATTCGCCATTCGTGCTGGCAATACTGAAAACATGCCACAAATGATTGTCAATTTTGGTTTCTGAAAAACCATTATCTGACGTTGAAAGCGCAAACAAAGGCGCACTATCTGAATGTAATACAATGCCGTCCGTTTTTGACCAAAGTTGAAAGGCGATTTTTCGTTCATATTTGTGACCTAACGTATTTACTTGTAATAAATCATCAAACACTCCCCAAAGTTGTTCATCGATGTTTTTTTCATCAAAGCTATGTAGCATTTTGGGTTCAGATTCAGGTTTTAATAAATTATTTTCATCGTCAGTTAAGAGTTGAAAAGGACGATTTTTATTATGTTTTCGACCTGTTGGAATATGTAAATTTGCATCATTTTGTGTTTGCATCCAATGTGTTGAAAGAGAGCCTTCACGCAATAAATCTTCGATAAAACTATGCAAAACTTTCGCGGATTGAGCGAGTTCGGCATCAAATAAACTGGCTACTTCGGCGCGTGTTACCTTGTATGTAAAAAAGGCAGAAATTCCCCAAATACACATTGAGGCAGTAAGCAAACTAAAAAGTAATAAATGACGAAGAGAATAATTCATAACGGTTTTCATCGGGCAGGAAATAGGTTGTTTAGCAGTTATACTATTGAGTTGAATAGTCTAATGCACGGGTTTAGTTAAAAAAGGAAAAAATGCTTAATTTTAGAAATATCACGCTTCGACGCGGTACGCGCGTTTTGTTTTCAAATGCTTCTTTCACGCTACATAATGGGCAAAAAGTGGGTTTCACAGGCGCGAATGGCGCGGGAAAATCGAGTTTGTTTGCGATGGTGAAAAACGAATTGCACGCTGACGAAGGCGATTTTACGATGCCGCCAAATTTAGCCGTTGCACACGTCGCACAAGAAATGCCAGCTGTTGAATGTTCCGCACTCGATTATGTTATGGACGGCGACGCAGAATTACGACAATTGCAACAACAATTAGACATCGCTGAACAAGCTCAAGATGGTTTAAAACAAGCAGAATTGCACGCCGCGTTAGATGTCATCGGCGGTTACAGTGCCGCGTCACGCGCCGCGCGGTTGCTGGATGGTTTGGGTTTTACAGCTGAAAAAATGCAATATCCTGTGGTGTCATTTTCAGGTGGTTGGAGAATGCGGCTGAATTTAGCGCAAGCGTTAATGTGTCGTTCTGATGTTTTATTGCTCGACGAACCGACTAACCATTTAGATTTAGACGCAGTTTTGTGGTTACAAGATTGGCTAAGTTATTACGCGGGAACACTACTTTTAATTTCGCATGATCGTGATTTTTTAGATACGATTACCGACCACATTGTTCACATTGAACAAGGACAAGCGGAAATTTACACAGGAAATTACAGCGCGTTTGAACGGATGCGAGCCGAGAAATTGTCGCAACAACAAAGCGCGTATCAAAAACAACAACGTGAAATCGCGCACATTCAAAGTTTTGTGACACGATTTAAAGCACAAGCCACTAAAGCGCGTCAGGCACAAAGTCGCATTAAAGCGTTGGAACGCATGGAAGTCATCTCGATGGCGCACGTTGATTCGCCATTTAATTTCACGTTTCCAGTCCCGAAAAAAATGCCGAATCCGTTGTTGTCGCTCGATGATGTAGTGATTGGTTATGAAAACAAAACGATTTTGCCCAACGTTAGTTTAACGATTGCCGCAGGTGACAGAATCGGGCTGCTTGGTTCAAATGGCGCAGGTAAATCGAGTTTGCTTAAAACGCTGGCGGGTGCATTGCCGCTTTTGTCGGGCAAACGTTTGGAAGCTGACGCGCTCAATATCGGTTATTTTGCACAACATCAACTTGAACAATTAAATTTAGATGAAACACCGCTTTGGCATTTGCAGCAAATTGACAAACAAGCCACCGAAAAAGAATTACGGAATTTTTTAGGTGGTTTTGATTTTTGTGGCGACAAAGTTGTTGAAGCGGTGAAACCCTTTTCAGGTGGCGAAAAAGCGCGGCTCGTTTTGGCGTTAATTGTTTATAAAAATCCGAATTTGTTATTGCTCGACGAACCGACAAACCATTTAGATTTAGATATGTGTCATGCGTTAAGCGTGGCATTGCAAGATTTTCAAGGCGCGATGGTTGTCGTTTCACATGACCGACATTTACTGCGTTCAGTGACCGATACATTACTTTTGGTAGCGAATGAAAAAGTCGTGCCGTTTGATGGCGATTTAGACGATTATCGCGCGTGGTTGACGGAACAAAAAAGAGCCAATGAAGCACAAAATGCGCCTGAAAAAACAGAAAATGTCTCACGCAAAGACCAACGAAAACTCGATGCTGAAAAACGCCAAAAACAAAAGCCGTTGCTGGACGCATTGAAAAAAGCCGAAGCTGCCGTTGAAAAATATCACGCACAACAACGTGATTTAGAAGCGCAACTTGCGGATGTGCAAATTTATGCTGACAGTGAAAAATCACGATTAAAAACTGTGTTAGAACAAAAAACACAAGTCGATAAATTACTCGATGAAGCGGAAATGCGTTGGATGAATTTACAAGAGCAATTGGAATCCTATGTTGATTAACTATGATGAAATTGCACAGTTTTTTTATAAACCCGTAAAATAAGCTACATTTAAAAAAACGTCCCTCGCTGCCATTCAATTTTATGACTTTACGGAAAATTTTTACTACTACTTGCGTACTTTTTAGCGTTGCTTGTTCCAATTCTCCTGTAAAGGAAAATCTAACACCTAAAAAAACAGATTCTTTTGAAGGATTTAATCGCCAGATTCATTCATTTAACGAAAGTGTTGATGCGGCAGTTTTAAAACCTATGGCAAAAGGTTATATGTCGATTGCTCCTAGCTCTGTTGAAAAAGGTGTCACAAACTTTTTTAACAATATTGATGATATTGGCGTAACGGTAAATGATTTATTGCAATTCAAAATGACGCAAAGTGGTATGGATGCCAGTCGTTTTATTGTCAACACAACAGCAGGCGGTTTAGGCGTTTTTGATGTAGCTGATATGATTGATTTGCCCAAACATAATGAAGATTTTGGGCAAACTTTGGGTTTTTGGGGTGTGCCATCAGGTGATTTTTTAATGTTACCTTTTGTAGGACCTAGCTCACCACGCGATATGGTCGGAATGGTAGGCGATGCGTTGTTAAATCCATTTAATTACACTTTTTTATTCGGCGGTGGATTAGCTTTATCAGCAGGAACAGCAGGGTTAAGTACACTCGATGTGACGAATACTCGTGCGAATTTAATGGGAACTGAAAAAATGATTAACGAGGCTGCGACAGATCGTTACAGTTTTATCAAACATGCTTACGAACAACGCCGCGAATATCTTGTTCATGATGGGAATGTTCCAAATGAAGATAATATCGATTTGTTCGATGAAGATGAATCATCTACACCTGCCAATAAACCATCATCAAAGTTAGCACCATCTTATCAAGCACCTACAGATGGTTTGCCGCCTGTTATCAACAACTCTCGTCGTTTCTTAGAATTGAGCGCACCTAAATGAAAGTAGCTTTCCTTTTTAAATTCGTTTTTTTATGTCTTGTTTTTTTTGTATTTAGTCCATTTGCACACAGTAAAGATGGACATTTTTTGGTTTTAAATTATCACAATATTATTGATGAAGAAGATGTGGTTGCACCATTTGACCGAATGGAGGTGAACAAACATTTTCTGGAAGATCAATTTATTTGGTTGAAAAAAAACGGTTATACAGTTGTCAATGTACAAGCAGTTTTAGACGCTTCAGAAGGCAAAGATACATTACCTGAAAAAGCAGTTTTGTTGACATTCGATGATGGTTATTTGAGTTTTTACACCAAAGTTTTTCCACTGCTCAAAAAATATCATTATCCTGCATCAGTAGCATTAGTTGGAACGTGGATGGATGGTCATGTTACAGCAGATGATCCTGGCAAACCGTTAATGAATTGGGAACAAGTGCGTGAAGTGGCAAAATCAGGATTAGTTGAAATTGCGTCACATACTTACAGTTTTCACAACGGTATTGTGGCAAATCCACAAGGCAATACACAAGCCGCAACAGTTACTCGTTTTTATGATGATCCGATGTTGATTTATGAAAACGATGAACAATATCGCGCCAGAATTCACGCTGAAATGTTTAAAAGTGCTGAATTTATTTTTCAACACGCAGGTATTCGTCCCCGTGTCATGGTTTGGCCTTATGGTGAATATAATGAAACAGCAGTTGCCGCTGCAAAAGAAGCTGGATTTCCTATCACTATGGGTTTAGTTGATGGTTTTAATACGTTGGCAAACTTGGATGTTTTACGCCGCTTAATTATTGTTGATGATCCAAAAATTGATAAATTTGCAGAAATTGTGACAGGCTTGCGCGTTGAACAAAAAATTCGTGTTGCTCATGTCGATATGGATTATTTGTATGACGATAACGAAGAACAAACAGAAAAAAATATCGGTTTATTGATTCAACGCATTAAAGATATGCACATCAATACTGTTTATTTACAGGCTTTCGCTGATCCTGATGGTGATGGTAATGCCGAAGCCTTATATTTCCCCAATCGCAATATGCCCGTGCGCCAAGATTTATTTAATCGCGTTGCGTGGCAACTGAAAAAACGTGCAGCAGTTCGTGTTTATGCGTGGTTGCCGATTATGGCGTATCAAAGCAAAAAAATTGATAAATCGTGGTACGTCCAAGAATGGAAAGACGGCAAAGCACAAGCCTCAAGCCATATTTATACAAGGCTTTCACCATTTAATTCAGATGCACGACAATTTGTTGCAGAAATTTATGAAGATTTGGGTAAATACTGCAATTTCGATGGTGTGCTTTTTCATGATGACGGTATTTTGTCCGATTTTGAAGATGTTTCACCTATTGCTTTGGCTTATGGCAAACAAGTTTGGGGAATTTCAGACGATGTAAATAAATTGCGTGCAACGAGTAAAAGTCGTTTGGAATGGGCAAAATATAAAACGGAAATGCTCGGACAATTTACGGATGAATTAGCAAATCGTGTCCGTTTTTATCGTCCTTCAATTCAAACAGCACGCAATTTTTATGCTTTGCCTTTGCTAGAACCTTATAGCGAAGAATGGTACGCACAATCGTTTAAATCTTTTTTAACACATTACGATTATGTCGCAATTGAAGCGATGCCATTTATGGAAGAAGCAAAAAACCCAAACCAATGGCTTACCAATTTAGTCAAAGCCGCATCTAAAGAGCCTGAAGGATTAAAAAAAATGGTGTTTGAATTACAAGCAGTAAATTGGAAAACGAAACAAAAAATTCCAAGTAACGTATTTGTTGAGCAGTTAAATTTACTTAAAAAATTGGGCGCAAAACATATCGGTTATTATCCAGACAACGTATTTGAAGATCAGCCACGTTTGGAAGATTTAAAACAACATTTTTCTTTGCCAGAGTTGCAGTAAGCTATGAACTTTTATTTTGAATTTTTGAATTTGTGGCAAATTTTTACGGCTTGGTGGTTACCAATTGATAAATCAATTGAAGAATTTATTTATTATTATCCGCTTTTCATGGCTTATGTTTGGATGTTTGGCGCAATTATTTTTTGTCTACGTTATGAATGGCATCAACCTAAATCACCATTTGAAAATGCTGAACATTTACCATCTGTTTCGATTTTAATTCCTTGTTACAACGAAGGCGAAAATGTTCGTGAAACAATTGGGATTTTGGAAGCGCAGCATTATAAAAATTTTGAAATTATTGCGATTAACGACGGTAGCAAAGATAACACGCTCGAAATTTTGCATGAACTTGCGGAAAAATATGACAATTTGCGTGTTGTGAATTTGGCAACAAATCAAGGCAAAGCGATGGGATTGCGAACAGCAGCGTTGCTTGCAAAAAGTGAAATTTTAGTTTGTATTGATGGTGATGCACTTTTATCCCCTGACGCCGTAGGTTGGATGGTTCGGCATTTTATGGAAAATCCGAATGTCGGCGCGGTGACAGGAAATCCACGCATTCGTAATCGTTCAACTTTGCTTGGACGGATTCAAGTTGGGGAATTTTCAGCGATTGTTGGCATGATTAAACGAGCGCAACGTTCTTACGGCAAAGTTTTTACGGTTTCTGGTGTGATTGCCGCATTTCGCAAATCGGCTTTACATAACGTTGGTTATTGGAGCAATGACATGATTACTGAAGACATCGATATTAGTTGGAAATTACAACTTGCAGGTTGGACAATTCGTTTTGAACCAAACGCGCTTTGCTGGGTTTTAATGCCAGAAACATTAAATGGATTATGGAAACAGCGTGTTCGTTGGTCGCAAGGTGGCAGTGAAGTATTGTTACGTTATTTTCGAGATTTATTTCGTTGGTCATCGCGTGGAATGTGGCTGCTTTATGCAGAATGTTTAATTAGCGTGACGTGGGCATTTTTAATTTTGTGTCATTTACTTTTTACGCCAATGGAGTTTTTGACTTCGACAGCAAATGAATCATTGCATGATTTAAGTCCAAGTTGGACAAGTATGTTACTCAGCGTGACATGTTTATTCCAATTTGGTGTGAGTTTAGCAATTGATTCGCGCTATGAATCGCAAACGGGCGGTGTGGCACGTTATTATTATTGGATGGTTTGGTATCCAATTGTCTATTGGCTCATGAATGTTGGCACGACAATTGTTGGAACTGTTCGTGCGATTAAGAAAAAACGTGGACAACGTGCCGTTTGGGTCACTGTCGATAGAGGGTTACGCGAATAAAAATTGATTTTTATTTCTTCGATATAAGATTTTGTATTTTGAAAGATATTGATAATAGTTGCCTTCAGCTAACATTATCAAACTAGCCTAGCAAGGTATCAATGGGGTAGAATTAACCTGATTATTTGTAATAATTATTCGGTAAATGGAACAAAGCAAAAGGCATTTTTCGCTTTAAATTACCAAAGGATATACGATAAAGTTTTTAAACTACTAGAGGAGTTTTCTCCGTGAAAAAAATTAAACAACTGTTCGCAGGTGTGACTTTTGCAAGTCTTGGGTTGCAAAGCGCACAGGCGGATTACACGCTAAATTTAATGCAAGGGGTCACAACGGTCAGTCATGACATTTTTGACTTGCACATGCTTATCTTGTGGGTGTGTGTGTTTATTGGAATTGCCGTTTTCGGCACGATGTTTTATTCGATGTATCATCATCGTAAATCAAAAGGTCATAAAGCCGCGAATTTCCATGAAAACACCACTGTCGAAATCATTTGGACAATCATTCCAACGTTGATTTTAGTTGCAATGGCAATTCCAGCGACTAAAACAATGCTTGAATTAGACAATGTTCAAAATTCTGACATGTCGATTAAAGTGACTGGCAAACAATGGTATTGGGATTATGAATATCTTGGCACAGGCGTTCACTTTGAAAGTCATTTAGATGCAGTAAGTGAAAAAGTACATCGTGATGGTTCAGACCCTACTCGTGTTCCACATTATTTGCTTAATGTTGATAATCCATTAGTTGTTCCTGTCGGCAAAAAAATTCGTTTCGTTTTTACCGCAGCTGACGTGATTCACTCGTGGTGGGTTCCTGATTTAGGTTGGAAAAAAGATGCGAATCCAGGTTTCATTAATGAAGCCTGGACACAAGTTGATAAACCAGGTACTTACCGTGGGCAATGTACCGAACTTTGCGGACGTGATCATGGTTTTATGCCTATCGTTGTGATTGCAATGGAACAAGCCGATTATGACAAATGGCTGCAAACAACACTTGCCAAACAAAACGAAAAACCTGATTTGAGCGATCAAAATCGTCAACAGTTAATGACAAATGGTGAAGCGGTTTATTTGAAAAATTGCGTCGCCTGCCATCAAATTGACGGTAAAGGTATCAACGGCACTTATCCTGCGTTGAGCGGTAGCGCGAAAGTCACAGGTGGTATCGATCCATTGATTGGTTTCTTGCAGGCAGGTACTAGCAGAATGCCAGCATTTGCGAAGTTGAAAGATAACGAATTGGCGGCAGTTATTACTTACATTAGAAATGCGCCTGAACTCGGCAACAAAGTTGGCGACGAAATTCAACCAAAAGCTATCACGCCAGTTTATGACGACGATGAGTGATAACGGTTTGTCGTCTTACTCTTTTTTAATTGTTAATGAGGTATAAAGTATGTCTGCTGTAACAGCTGAACACGCGCACGATGATCATCACGATGATCACGCGCATGGTCCTGAAAAGGGCTGGTTGCGTTGGATAGTCACCACCAACCATAAAGATATTGGGACGATGTATTTGCTATTTGCGCTGGCGATGTTTTTTGTCGGTGGCGCGATGGCAATGATTATTCGTGCCGAATTATTTGAACCAGGATTGCAATTTGTTGATCCGCAATTTTTTAACTCGATGACCACCATGCACGCGCTGGTAATGGTTTTCGGAGCAGTTATGCCAGCCTTTGTAGGTCTTGCAAACTGGATGATTCCAATGATGATTGGTGCGCCAGATATGGCGTTGCCACGCATGAACAACATGAGTTTTTGGATGCTTGTAGCAGGTATTTTGCTTATTGCATCGACATTATTCATGGAAGGCGGTGCGCCTGCTGGCGGCTGGACGTTGTATCCACCGTTAGTTTTACAAACAGGTAAAGCATTGCCGTTTGCGATTTTTGCAGTGCATTTGTTAGGTGTTTCGTCAATTATGGGCGCGATTAACATTATTGCGACTATTTTAAATATGCGTGCGCCTGCAATGACATTGATGAAAATGCCATTGTTCGTTTGGACTTGGTTGATTACTGGTTTCTTGCTTATCGCAATTATGCCTGTGTTTGCAGGTTCGGTAACAATGCTTCTCACCGATAAATTCTTCCACACTAGCTTCTTTGATGCAGCAGGTGGTGGTGATCCTGTTCTTTATCAACACATTTTCTGGTTCTTCGGACACCCTGAAGTTTATGTGATGATTTTGCCAACTTTCGGAGTAGCTTCAACAATTATTCCTGTTTTTGCGCGTAAGCCTTTATTTGGTTACAGCTCAATGGTTTATGCAACGGCGGCAATTGCGTTTTTGTCATTTATCGTTTGGGCGCATCACATGTTCACCGTTGGTTTGCCAATTGCGGGTGAGTTGTACTTTATGTACGCGACGATGCTTATTGCAATTCCAACAGGTGTAAAAGTTTTCAACTGGACTGCAACCATGTGGAAAGGTTCGATGACTTTTGAAACCCCAATGTTGTTTTCAATTGCCTTCGTTGTGTTATTCACATTAGGTGGTTTCACTGGTTTGATGATGTCTATTGCGCCAGTCGATTTCCAATATCACGATACTTATTTCATCGTGGCGCATTTCCATTACACACTTGTTCCAGCATCAGTTTTCATTTTGATGGCGGCGGGTTATTACTGGATGCCTAAATGGACGGGTCACATGTACAACGAAAAAATAGGACAATTGCATTTCTGGTTGTCTGCGATTTCGGTGAACATTTTGTTTTTTCCACAACATTTCTTGGGATTAGCAGGTATGCCACGTCGTATTCCTGATTACGCGATTCAATTTGCGGATTGGAACATGATTTCAAGTATTGGTGGTTTCATTTTCGGCGCAAGCCAATTGTTGTTCCTTTGGATTGTGATTGACACAATTAAAGGTGGCACTGGCGAAAAAGTGAGCGACGAAGTTTGGGAAGATGCACATAAACACGGTTTAGAATGGACTTTGCCTTCACCCGTGCCTTATCACACTTTCTCTACACCACCTACTGTGATTCCTTGCGATCACGATTAAGGTCAAAAGCGGTGACGTGATTTCACGTTGCCGCGTTGAATCGAGTCGAAAATGACGAGAAAAACAAAAAATATCTTAACGGCAGTCGTATTGATTGCGTTTGCTACGACGATTTACGTTATGGCGGTTTTGCAAGCGATTTCACGATGAATAACGAAGTTGCAGTAAAAAATAAAAAGTTAGTACGCAATTTAGCAATTGTTGCGGTTGCGATGTTTGGATTTGGTTACGCATTAGTGCCGCTTTATGACGTGCTTTGTGAATGGAAATGGATTGAACGCGATCGTCCCGACGCGATTAAAGCTATTCCTGAAACAGCTTACGAAATTGATGTGAATCGCAACATTAAAATCGAGTTTTTAACGACGTTGAACGAAAACACACCGATGATTTTTCGCGCGGAACAAACGCAAATTACCGTTCATCCAGGTGAATATCACACCGTGAATTTTTATGCTGAAAATAAGACTGATAAACCAATGATTGCGCGAGCAATTCCAAGTTTTTCGCCTGCTTTGACTAGCACTTATTTTGAGAAGGTTGAATGTTTTTGTTTTTCAGAACAAACATTTGCACCGCATGAAGGTAAAACGATGCCAATGCGTTTTGTAATCAATCCAGCATTGCCATATGATTATCAAACAATCACACTGTCGTACACTTTTTTTGATAACACGCAAAACGCTGTAAAAAAATAACAAGGGGAAGTTTATGTCAACAAGTAATACAACTTATTACATTCCGCATAAAGCAACGTGGCCTGTAATGGCAACGGCAGGT
>CAIVBX010000289.1 GCA_903904275.1 uncultured Pseudomonadota bacterium | reverse complement strand
CCTGAAAGCGCGACCACACGTTCAACATTTAATTTACCCGTTGTGAACAATGCGCCGATTGCGATAACAGCTTGATAATCCAAATGCCACACGAATTTGTTGATATTTACCGCATCAATAAAATGAATATGTGTACTTGGTAAACCAGCAGGATGAACGCCACCGAACTCAGCAATCGTTACAGGCGCATTGCCTGTTTGGATTTCTGCGCCCGTTGCTTTACAAACGTAAACTTTGCCTTCGATAAGTTTAGAAATAATTTCTAAACCGTTAGCAAAATCCGCTGCACGGTCGGCAATAATCACAGCAGGATCAGCAGCTAATGGGCGTGTATCGATTGCCGTCACAAAAATGGAATGTGCGTGACTATCGATTGCAGGCACTTTGCCGTAAGGGCGTGTGCGAAGCGTTGCCCACAAACCAGAAACCACTAAATTGTCTTTGATTTGTTGTGCAGACAAATTCTCGAGTTCAGCCGCATCGTATTTAGCAAAGCTGACTTCATCTTTGCCGCTAATTTCGATAACGACTGATTGCAACGCCCGTTTGTCGCCACGGTTAATCGCTTTGACAACGCCTGATGCAGGAGAAGTGAAGTGAACGCCAGCATTTTTCTTGTCAGCGAACAGAGGTTGACCAAGTTTTACCTTGTCCCCTTCGGCGACCAGCATTGTGGGTTTCATGCCCACATAATCTGACCCCAAAACGGCAACCGATTTAACATCGTTCCCGTTTTCAATGGTTTGTTTAGGACTTCCCGTAATGGGGATGTCTAAACCTTTTGTTATTGTAAATTGCATAGTGGAAGCAAACTCCAAGCAAGTTGCAGAGGAATCTTCTGTTTAAAAAATAGAAGGATGTAAAGACGTAAAACCGTGTTATTACACCATAAAAACAGTGGCTACTCAATTAGAACGCGGGACAGTAAGAGAGTATGTACCTATAAATTTTTTGGATAGCAAAACGGTGACTTTTTAGAAAAGTGAGGCTGATAATTTGAGATGAGATAGCGGGAGCAATTATGAAAATAACTCCCGCCAAAAAATTTATTGACGTAAATCTTTTACTGCGCGGACAACATCTTCTTTGTGAGCAATCGCTTCAATACTGAAACCCAGTTTTTTCACCATTTCTAGCGTGGGGGCATTGTCTTTTAAAACTTCCGCTTCAAAAAATAACATGCCTTTCGCTTTTGCAGTTTCCATCAAGGTTTTCATAATCTTTGAACCGATGCCCAAACGTTGACAATCGTCCGCCACCACAATTGCAAATTCAACTGACGTGCCGTCAGGATTAACGCTGTAACGTCCAACACCTAATTCATCTGGTAAATTTGGATCATCTGTGACAGCAACAAACGCCATTTCTTTGTCGTAATCAATTTGCGTAAAACGTACAAGCATTTCAGGCGTTAATTCTTGTAATGCTTGGTGATAACGGAAGTATTTTGTTTTTTCTGACAAACGCGCGACGAAATCTTTTTCCATTTTTGCGTCTTCTGGGCGAATTGGGCGAATTGTGACATTTGCACCATTTGCCGTTAAATAATGTTGTGATAATTCATGCGGATACGGATGAATCGCCATGTGTGCGTAACGGCTTAATTGATGAGAAGTTTGTGCTTTAATTCGGGCATCAACCGCAATTGCGCCCTTGCCATTGTATGGATATGCTTTCGCTATTGTCACCTCAAACGCATGGATCAAGTGGGCTTACGCAT
>CAIVBX010000288.1 GCA_903904275.1 uncultured Pseudomonadota bacterium | reverse complement strand
TCTGTTTTGATTGGCGTAACAGAAGCAGGAATTTGTGATAATTTCGCTTTTAAATTAAAGCCTTTTTCAGGTGTCACTTCATAAATATATGCGCCTTGCCAAACTGCCGAACCATAAGCCGATGGATTTGCGCTATCAAAACCTTTTGATAATTCGTGTAAATTCACAGGAAAACCAAACAATTTTTTATCTGCATCCCAATATAAGGCTTTTGCATCATACGTTAGCGGCGTATCTGTCCCTTTATCACCAATTTTCACACTATATAATTCTTTTGGTGAATTCATGTCCGACACATCAAATAATGCCATTTTTAACCCCAACGGAATCGAAACATCTCCATAACCGTTATTAAACGTCGTGGCATCATGCCCAAAACCGATTAAATGGTTTTCATCATAAGGATGTAAATACTCGCTATAGCCTGGAATTTTTAATTCACCTGCAACAAATGGTTTTTCAGGTACAGTCAAATCAATCGCAAACAATGGATCAACTTGTTTAAACGTCACGATGTAACAACGATTTCCCATAAAACGAGTGGAATAAATTCGCTCGCCTTTTGCTAAATTTTCAATTTTGCCAACGGTTTGCATATTTTTGTCTAATACAAACAAAGAACTAAATGATTGATTTTCGCCGTTCGCCCAATTTTGTGTTGTGGTTGCAATGCGGAAATAATCGCCTTTTTCATCCATTGAAAAACGATTTAATGCCGTTCCTGCTACTTCGCCAGCTGTTGTGAAATTCACTGAACCTTTATCAATAGCGAATTTAAAAATTTGAGTCGTAATGGTGTTTTGCGGCAAAACATCGGTTGTTGCACCAAAATTGTATTTTGAGGCGGATAAATACAAATTATTCATCGACACATAAACCAATTCACCTGCGCCTAAGTAAGCTTTTGTAGTTAATGTTTTTTCTGGGTTTTGTAAATTTAAACTTGTTACGACAACATAATCAGGTTCAACAAATTCAGGAAAATACGACAAATCATTTACTGACATGGTGCTAGTTGTTGTTTTACCTTTTTTCGTGTCAATAATGGTTGGCAATATGTCAGCCGTTTTCATTGAAAGTGCGTTTTTTACAGTGTTACCGTTCATGTAATAACGTGGATAAGTTCGCGCCACAAAATACAAATTATCACCAATTCGACGCGAATCTAAATAATCACCGTCAATTGCAATATCACGAATTTGTTTTGGATTTGCATGGTCGCTCATGTCATAAATGAAAGCACGAGTTTGTGACGTTTGAGGAATATAACCACCCCAAATTGCCATTTTAGCGTTTGCCATTGGTTTCATTTGTGGCGCGTTTGCCAATGGTTTCCATGTTGAACCTAAAACCACTAGTTTTCCATTTTGAACATAAATCCCTGTGGGATAGAAATTTTCATCCGAAAATTTAATGGTTGCTGTTTCGCTTAATTCAACAATCGGAAAACCTTTAATGACACGAATTTGATTTTCATGAATTCGGTAAATGTAACCATCGTCAGCGACTTTTACGTTGTCACTTTCATCAACACCTGCAACTTGAATGTTGGTGTCCGAATGATTAACTGTTGTTTCTGGCGTTGTAGTTGCTGCTGTAGCTGTATCAGCAATTGCCGTTGGCATTGCGGTTGTCGTAACGCCTTTCATCGTTGCATACATTGGATAAGGAAAACGATTTGTTTTATGTTTCAGTAACAAATTCGCTAACATCAATTTCGATGTGATTTTTTTGGGTTGATTGCTTTTATTTGCCGAAAAAACAGGTTGTGCAAGTGCTGTAAATAACAAGCTACTTGCTAAAAGCAATACGCTTTTATTTTTCATTTTGATACCTCAAAAACTTATGGTGTTGTGACGTGAATCATAGCCTGCCATGCAACCTCAAACATCAACGTTAATTCATCAACTGTAACAACGTAAGGCGGCATAAAATAAATGACATTCCCTAATGGTCGTAATAATACGCCTTTCGTCAACGCATAACGATGAATTTGCAAACCGCGTCTTTCTTGCCACGGATAGGATTCACGAGTGATTTTATTTTTAACTAATTCAATCGCTAAAATCATGCCTGTTTGGCGCACTTCGGCAACATTTGGATGATTTAAAAAACGTTGTGAAAGTGCTGCCATTTTTGCCGCTAAAATGTGATTTTCAGCAATTACATTTTGTCTTTCAAAAATACTTAATGTGGCTAACGCCGCACGACACGCTAAGGCATTTCCTGTGTAACTGTGCGAATGCAAAAAAGCCGTTAATTTTGAATAATCGTCATAAAACGCATTGTAAATTTTATCTGTTGTTAAAACGGCTGAAAGTGGTAAATAACCACCTGTTAAACCTTTTGATAAACATAAAAAATCAGGTGAAATTTCGGCTTGTTCACACGCAAATAAAGTTCCCGTTCGACCAAAACCCACTGCAATTTCATCAGCAATTAAATGCACGTCATATTTGTCACAAGCAGCGCGTAATAATTTCAAATAAACTGCGTCATACATTCGCATTCCGCCCGCACATTGCACAAGTGGTTCAATAATCACCGCGCAAACTTCGGACGCATTTTGTTCTAACATTTTTTCTAAATATGAAAATTGGCGCGTCGAATAATCTGCCCAAGTTTCGCCTTCTTCTCGAAAATAACAATCTGGACTTGGCACGGTTATCACATTCATTAAAAGTGGCGCGTAAGTTTTTTTGTATAACGCGACATCACCCACCGCTAACGCGCCTAATGTTTCACCGTGATAACTATTTTCAAGCGTGATGAATTTTGTTTTTTGTGTTTCACCTGAATTTTGCCAAAAATGAAAACTCATTTTCAACGCCACTTCAACCGCCGCAGAACCGTTATCGGCATAAAAACAACGTGATAGATTTTCAGGTGTTATTTTGACCAATTTTTCAGCGAGTTCAACGCCTGTTTCGTGCGTAAAACCTGCAAAAATAACGTGTTCTAGCGTATCAATTTGTTCTTTTAACGCGGCGTTAATCGTTGGATTTGAATGTCCAAATAAATTTACCCACCATGAACTAATCGCATCTAAATAACGATTTCCCTCAAAATCTTCGAGCCAAACGCCTTTACCTGATTTAATTGGAATGATTGGAAAATCTTTGTGGTCGTGCATTTGTGTACATGGATGCCACAAAACTTGCGTGTCACGTTGGGATAACGTAGCGTTTTTTATCATAAAACGCCTTTGCAACTAACCGCATTTGCCATCAACGCAAAATCTCGCAAACTGATATTTTCAGCGCGTAAATTTGCATCCACACCTAACGCTAAAATTTCAGCTTCTGATAACGAATTTTTCAATGAATTTCGCAACGTTTTTCGGCGTTGTGAAAAGGCTTCCGTAACAACTTTACCCAGTATTTTTACATCATCAACATCAAAAGGTGGTTTTGAATGTGGTACTAATCGCACCATCGCGGACATCACTTTTGGTACAGGATTAAAACTTTCAGGCGGCACGTCAAACAGCCATTCTGTCGCGCAATAATATTGCATCATCACGCTTAAACGCCCATAAGAATTATTATTCGGTTTTGCACAAATACGATTAACGACTTCTTTTTGCAACATAAAAATCATGTCTGCAATGCAATTTGTTGTTTCGAGTAAATGAAACATGAGCGGCGTAGAAATGTTGTAAGGCAAATTACCAATAACGTGTAATTTTTCACCTTCAGGCGCGAGTGCTGCGAAATCGAAACGTAATGCGTCCGCACTGTGAATCTGTAAATTGGTTTGCGCGGCGAATTTATATTCAAGCCATTTCACCAAATCGCGGTCAAGTTCAACCACGTCTAAATGTGTCACTTTTTTTAGCAATGGTTCAGTTAATGCCCCCTGCCCTGCCCCAATTTCAACCCAATTTTGCCCATTGCGAATCATCGCGTTGCCGATGATGTTATTGATGATGTTTTGGTCTTGTAAAAAATTTTGCCCAAATCGTTTGCGTGCTTGATGTGCCATTTAAGAATTACTCATTGTGATGGCGGTTTTCACCGCGTATTGCAAGCTGCCTAAATCGGCTTTTCCTGTTCCTGCTAAATCTAACGCTGTACCGTGGTCAACGGACGTGCGAATAATCGGCAAACCTAACGTAATATTTACGGCTTTTCCAAAACCTTTATGTTTTAAAACTGGCAAACCTTGGTCATGGTACATCGCCAAAACCGCGTCGGCATTGTGCAGATATTTTGGTGTGAATAATGTATCTGCGGGTAATGCGCCTTCTAAATTCATACCTTCGGCGCGAAGTTTTTCAAGAATCGGATTGATAACCTCAATTTCTTCGCGTCCTAAATAACCGTTTTCGCCTGCGTGCGGATTCAAACCACAAACCAAAATTTTCGAATTTTTGATGTGAAAACGTTTTTTTAAATCATGATTCAAAATGCGTAGCGTTTTTTCGATAAGTTCAGACGTAATTGCGGCACTCACTTTTGAAAGTGGTAAATGTGTTGTTACTAACG
>CAIVBX010000287.1 GCA_903904275.1 uncultured Pseudomonadota bacterium | reverse complement strand
GATGCGTTACACCGAATCGAAATTAACGCCTTACGCCAACACACTTTTAAATGAACTCGAACAAGGCACGGTTGAATGGACAGATAATTTTGATGCCTCGTTAAAAGAGCCAGAATGCTTGCCTGCACGTTTACCAAACATTTTACTCAATGGCACAACAGGCATTGCCGTCGGGATGGCAACCGATATTCCGCCACATAATTTGCGCGAAATCGTGTCCGCGTGCGTGCAATTACTTGATGAACCGCAAACCAATTTAGAAACACTTTTAACGTTTGTTCACGCGCCCGATTATCCAACCGAAGCCGAAATTATTACCAACCGTGAAGATTTACAAAAAATCTATCGTACAGGCGGTGGTTCAGTCAAAATGCGAGCAACTTACGAACTCGAAGATGGTGTAATTATTATTACCGCGTTGCCGCATCAAGTTTCTGGCTCAAAATTGATGGAGCAAATCGCCGCGCAAATGCTCGCTAAAAAATTGCCGATGATTGAAGATTTGCGCGACGAATCGGATCACGAAAATCCGTGTCGTTTGTTGATTATTCCGAAAGCCAAACGCATTAACGCCGAAGAAATCATGTCGCATTTGTTCGCCACGACAGATTTAGAAAAAAGTTATCGCGTCAACATGAACATGATTGGTTTGAACGGTCGTCCGCAAGTCAAAAATTTGCGTGATATTTTGAGCGAATGGCTAGTTTTTAGAATTGAAACGGTGCGTCGCCGTTTGCAACATCGTTTAAATAAAGTGCTGGCGCGGTTGCATATTTTGGAAGGTTTGCTGATTGCGTATTTGAATATCGACGAAGTAATTGCAATTATTCGCAACGAAGATGAGCCTAAAAAAGAATTGATTGCCCGTTTTGGTTTGAGCGAAATTCAAGCCGAAGCGATTTTAGAATTGAAATTGCGCCATTTAATTAAACTGGAAGAAATCAAAATTCGCGGAGAACTTGATTCGTTGGCAAAAGAGCGTGACAGTTTAGAAAAAACGCTCGGTTCTGAAACACTTTTGAAAAAACAAGTTAAAAAAGAACTTCAACAAGATGCCAATGTTTATGGTGATGAACGTCGCTCGCCGATTGTGACTCGCCAAGCCGCACAAGCGTTGGATGAAACAGCGTTGATTTCAAATGAACCGCTCACCGTAATTCTGTCGCAAAAAGGCTGGATTCGCGCCGCGAAAGGTCACGATGTGGATGCAGAAAGTCTAAATTATCGAGCAGGTGATAATTTTCAAACGGCTGTGAAAACACGCTCGACACACACAATTTATTTATTTGATTCAACGGGGCGCGTTTATAGTTCAACGACGCATGATTTACCGTCTGCACGAACACAAGGCGAACCGCTAACAGGTCGTTTTAATCCGCCAGATGGCGCGACTTTTACCCATTTAATCGCAGGACATTCTGATGATTTGGTGATGCTGGTAAATTCGTGGGGTTACGGTTTTAAAACGCCGCTCAACAATTTAGCGAGTAAAAATAAAGCAGGAAAAAGTTTAGTCACATTTTCACATGAAGAAAATTTGTTATTCCCGCAATTAACGAATGATGAAAACCATTTGTTAGCGATTGCGACAAATCAAGGTCGTTTATTGCTTTTTCCGTTAAATGAAATTCCCACGTTGCCAAAAGGCAAAGGCAACAAATTGATTCAGATTCCAAATGATGAATTAAAAAATAAACGCGATTTTGTTGTCGCATTCACGATTTTAAAACCTGAAAGTGCGTTAATTGTGCTGTCAGGAAAACGGACGCTAACCTTAAAATCAAATGATTTAGCGTTGTACACAGG
>CAIVBX010000286.1 GCA_903904275.1 uncultured Pseudomonadota bacterium | reverse complement strand
GTGGTGTGTGTTTATTGGTCATTTTGTATCTGCTCTAAAAGTTTCTTTTTCTTGTGATTGCTTATAAGCAAAATAGGATTTGATAAGCGGTGCAACAGGTAGAATTAACAGCAATAACACAGCCTGTAAGCCTAAAAAAATTAACTCTACGCATTCGGAAATGGATTCAACAAAGTAGCTAATCGTATAAGTACGTTTAACTACCCACCAGTAACCCATCTTTGCGATATTACTATCGCAATACCGAATTGAACCATCTTTTTCTCTGATTAAATCAGACATTTTGCCCTCCCACGCGCTCAAACTTAGCCAGTTCCATGCAGATTGCAAAAACCGTTACAAATTGACTAAAATGAATAGCCATATTTACCATTCGATAGCCTTCTTTTGACTTTGCATTTGCGAAATCCTCTGCCTGATATTGAGAATTAAACCTTTCAATAATTACGGATTTCATAAAACCCTCGCAAACTTACCAAGGTAATCCGACATTTTGCGAGTATAAAATTTAGAACTTTTTAAACTGTGGTAAGTCACAGATTCTAACCAAAGCGCACCATTCGTGACTTCATATTTCATTTCACCAACCACATCAACTATATAGTCATTGCCTGTTGCTATGTGTTTCCAAACCTGCCCAACTTCAACGAGGGGTGCTGGTTGGGTGGGGCGTTGAAACACTAACTTATCGACTTGTTCCGCATCTTGTAAACATTCTGAAAGTCCACATACGCAAGGTTGTGCAAAGGGTTGGGTTTTTTGCCATGATTTAAAATCGACAAAAAGCTCTTCAAGTTTTGGATTATAGCAATGCCCGAAAACGTCTTTCGCTAACGAAAAAAACTGCTCATCTGTAAGTCCAACAATAACTGGCTCAAGTGGGTTTTTGCTTAAAAAATCCGCAATTACCTCAGATAGTTCTTCGTCTTTCTTAAAATAAGCACTATCAATAAAATCAGCTAGACTTTCAATTTGTTCTTTGTTCATTTTTTAAATCTCCAATTCTTGCCGTTTGGCTTCGTCTAACATAGATTGAAAAAACTGATTACGCTGTTCTTCTGTCAGCGGTCGGAATGATTGATGCAATTTTTTAAGCGTACCTTTTGATTTTTTGATGGCTTGCTTAATGGTTTTATTCCACTGTGTCGGGTTAATTTCGTGAATCAAACCTAGGTTAATTAGGTCGTCGCAAAACTTATCTTTTTGTGGAATATCCAGTTTTTTAAATAACTGAGCTGTGGTCGTCATGTCCTACCTATATCAAAACGGAATATCGTCATCATAAGGCGCGTCACCGCCATTTGGATAAACTGGATTTTGTCCTGCGTTATGCGCGGCAACATCACGGCGGTGCTGTTCATGTGGTGATACAGGTGGTCGCTGTGGCGCGGAAGCTGCTGGTGCTGGTTGATAAGACTGCGGCGAATCTGATTTTTTACCAACTAAATCTAAAATCGTTGCATTGATTTCAAGTTGCGTTTTTTTCGTACCATCATTAGTAGTGTATTCGTTCATGGTTAATTCACCTGAAACAAAAACTTGTTGTCCTTTTTTTAGATAATCTTTAAGCGTGCCTTCTGCTCTGCGTCCCCAAAGAATCACACGAATCCAAACTGTTTGTTGTTTATCACCAAAGCCAACGTTGTTTGCGACAGCAACGTTTAAAACAGCTTGACCAGAAGGCAAATAACGCACCTCGGCATCGCGTCCAACAGTGCCAGTACATGAAAATACGTTAGACATTCGATTCACCAGCCAAACCCATCGCGGCATGAATCAAATTAAATTTTGCGTCACCATCTTTCGCGGTACGCACTGCATTTTCTTGATATTTTTCAAAACTACTCATAACCACCACCTTAAAATCATTTTTTTAATTGCTGTAAGTGTGCAACACCAAAACAATTGATGTTGCACACCAGACTATTATTTCAATCGTCCAATTTAGAACTATGCGCTCACCAGTTCACGTTGTGACATTTTTGAAACATCCATTTTCTTTTTTGGAACACCGATAATTGCATCAAGGTCAACACCGACAAATTCTTTTAAT
>CAIVBX010000285.1 GCA_903904275.1 uncultured Pseudomonadota bacterium | reverse complement strand
GTTGTTAAAACCACAATTAACGCGGGATTCGATTTTTCAGCAATCGCTTTGATGCCTTCAATCACATTTTCATCTGCGCCCATCACGGAACTACTTTGATCCATCGCGGTGGTTTGCAATGGAATTGGCTCACGAAAATGGCGCACGAAAAACACTTTTGCAAACGCGGTGCAACCTTGCGAACCGTGTAACATTGGCATTGCGCGGTCAAAACCTAACGTGGCAAGCGTGCCGCCGACGGGTTGACTGGCTTTGAGCGGATTTACCGAAAGAGCTTTATTACGTTTAATGATTTCAGCCATGTTGTGTCTCCTTCGCAGTTTTCCACGGTGCAGGCGCACGCACGGCTTCCCAAACGGGACTTTCAATGGTTAATGACAATTGCCGCACGAGTTCGAGCATTCCTTGATAACCTTCGTAACCGAATTCGCGTTCTTGGTTAATATCGAGGAAGGGGATTTTAGCTTTGAGCGCGGTGTACATATTTCGTCCGCCCGCAATCAAAATATCGACGTTGTAATCACGAACACATTTCAGCAACGCTTTCGGGCTGCCATCTTCAATCATCATCGCTTCTTCGCCCATGAGTTCGCGGATTCGGGCTTTATCTTCTTCGGTCGATTTTTTCGTGCCTGTGGCGACAACGACCATGCCTAAATCTTGCAATGCCGAAATCACTGACCAACTTTTTACGCCGCCTGTGAATAATAAAACGCGCTTACCTTTTAAACGGGCTTTCCACGGTTCGAGTGCGGCTTGGATTCGGGCTTCTTCACGGGCAATAATTTTTTCAGTGCGTTCAACTAAATCGGCATCGTTCAAATTTTTAGCAAAATCGCGTAACGCTTGGCTGGTGTCGCTGATACCGTAAAAACTGCCTTCAAACCACGGCGTGCCGTATTCTTTTTGCAATTTTCGCGCGACGTTGACCATCGCTTTTGAACAAACCATCATGTTGACTTCGGCGTGGTGCATCGTTTGGACTTCGTGAAAACGGGCATCGCCTGAAAGCGTACATAAAACGCGCAAACCCATTTCATCGAGCAACGGTAAAACTTGCCAGAATTCGCCTGCAATGTTGTATTCGCCGATTAAATTTACGTCGTGGATTTTGTAGTTTGGATGTTGTGGCGATGGTTCAGGTTCGCGTGTGCCGATGACGTGATTGACCATTGCATCACCTGCAATGCGGTTGCCTAAATTTTTTGTGCCGTAAAAACCCGCGCAATCAATCGGAATCACAGGAACGCCGTAACGTTCGGCGGCGGATTTACAAATGGCGTTAATGTCGTCACCGACCAGCGCAGGCACGCAAGTGTTATAAACAAAAACGGCGGGCGGGTTGTAGCTATCGATGGCTTGTTTAATGGAATGGAAAAGACGTTTTTCGCTGCGTCCCATGATGACATCTTGTTCGGTTAAATCGGTGGTCATGCCGATTTGATACAACTGTGAACCCGATGAGCGTGTGCCTCGGTTGTCCCAAGAACTGCCCGCGCAGGCAATTGAACCATGAACCAAATGGGCGACATCGGCAATCGGTAATAAGGCAATTTGCGCCCCGTCGAACGCACAACCGCCTGCGGTTGAACCTGGTTTGGGTTTCGCGCAACCTGATTTTTCTTTCTTGTTATGCTCGCAAGCGGGTTCGTCTAATAATTCTGCAATGTCTTTACTGGTTTTCATGGCATCACTCCATTTTTGTTAATGAAGTCATTGCAACGTGCGTGCCACGCACTAATTTATTGATTTTGTTTAACTTATTTTAAATTTGAATTGTAGGGAATGCGACAAAGGCGTGGTTTTGGAGGGGATTTTGTAAGAATTGTTTTTGTAGACTAATGACAAAAGCTCCGTTTTTTTCAGGTCGGATAGGAGGTCAACAATGCACTACGGCGAATAAGGAATAATGGTAGTAATTTTCATACCTTGTTTGGGATTTGTTTCAATTGTGAATTCACCGTTCAAACTCCGCACTCGCTCTTGCATACTAAATAGTCCAAAACCATTTTTGATATTTAAAGCGTCGAAACCTTGCCCATTATCTGTAATCGTTAGCAACAAATTTTTATCTAATTCAATCGCTAAAATAATCGATACTTTTTCAGCGCGAGCGTGACGAAAAACATTAGTTAAACATTCTTGAATAATTCTAAAAATATGAATGTTAATGGCTTTTGGACATTGTTCAATATTCTCATCGCATTGAAAATCCATTTGCAATGTTGGACAACGTAATCGCCAACTATCAATCAAATCGTGTAACGCGGCTTTTAATCCTAATTCGGTCAAGGTTAAAGGATGCAACTGTTGCATCATTGACCGAACCACTTTCATTAAATGGTCGCAAATTTCAATAATAGCCGTTGTACTTTGTTTAACAATCGCATTTTGCGTGTCATTCATTCTAGCAACCGTCGCGGTCATCACTTTTATCGCGGTTAAAGATTGTCCCAACTCATCATGTAAATCTTGCGCGAGGCGTTGGCGTTCGTCTTCTTGAATCGTTAATGTGTGTTGCGTTAAAGCGCGATTTTCTTGCTGACTGGCTTCTAATTTTGTAATCAATTTGTTGATGGCATTTGCGATTAAATTCATATCGTAGCTTGAAAATTCAGGCAAACGATTTTGATAATCCTTTTTTTCGAGGCGTTCTAAACCTTCGACAATTAAATAAATCGCTTTTAACACGCGATTAAACATCACGCTAATAACTGTAAAAATTAACGTCATTAACAAAAATAACAAACCAAAAAATGCCAAACTTTCTTCCCAAACTTCATCAATTTCATTTAATGGATTCGCTTCAATTAGCACGATAAAGGCTTGTCCGTCATTAGTTAACAAAACTCGTTCAATTTGTGTTGGCGAACTACTTACTAATTTCACAAACCACAACGGCGGATTAACAGATGTTTTGTTTTGTCCTGACGTGGTTTTAAATACCATTCCAGCGGGATTTTTAAGTTGAATGCGTAAATGGCGCGTGGCTTTTAAAGTTTGCAACTGTTTAATCCATTCTGTACTTGCTAAAGGTTTTGACAACTCAAACGTGATTAACTGCTCGGCGAGATGAACGGAAGATTCCATTTCGTTTTGAATCGATTCTTTAGCGTGCCATAACGTGCCAACCGCGCCAATTGAAAACACACAGAGGGATAAAAATAAAATTCGGATATTGATTTGATAGCACAATGTATTGATTTTCATGAATTTTGATAACAGGTTAATTGTTGCGAAACAGGTTAAGTATGTTTGAGAATCAAATTACGCATGTCTAAAAATTTCTGCATAGCGGTGATTTTGGTTACAATCACCGCAGTTTTTACCAATTAAAACCGCATTTTAACATTCACACATTAGAGAATTTTTATGTCTACCATCAAAACTTACGAAGGGCATTTTGCAGCACAAGAAGGCAAATTTTGTATCGTTTCATCACGATTTAATAGCTTCATTGTTGAACAATTAGAAAATGGTGCGATTGACGCGCTCGTTCGTCACGGCACAAATAAAGAGGATTTAACACTGGTCAAAGTGCCAGGCGCATTTGAATTACCAATGGTTGTGCAACGCGTTGCTGCCAGTAAAAAATACGATGCAATTATCGCATTAGGCGCGGTGATTCGTGGTGGCACGCCGCATTTTGATTATGTTGCAGGCGAATGTGTAAAAGGTTTGTCACACATTGCCTTGCAATATGATGTGCCTGTTGTTTTCGGTGTTTTAACGGTTGATAGCATTGAACAAGCGATTGAACGCGCAGGAACTAAAGCGGGTAACAAAGGTGCAGAAGCCGCTTTGTCCGCGATTGAAATGGTAAGTTTGTTTAAAAATTTGGAATTATCATGAGTAATCCGAAAACAAATGCCCGAAAAGCTGCTGTTCAAGCAATTTATCAATGGCAAATTACAGGGCAAAATCTCAATTTAATTGAGCAGTATTTTATTGAAGAACAATTTTTTTCAGATGGTGAAGAAGTTCAACGCGCGTATTTTTCAGAAGTTTTTCATGGCGTGCCACAAAATTTAATTGAAATTGACAAATTATTGAGTGAGTTTGTTGATCGAGAAGTCGATGCGGTTGATCCTGTTGAGCGTGCCGTTTTACGTTTAGCAACTTATGAATTACTACACGCTGAAGACACGCCTTACAAAGTTATCATCAATGAAGCGATCAATTTAGCGAAAGATTTTGGCGCAGATGGCAGTCATCGTTATGTTAATGGCATTTTAGACAAAGTCGCGCAAAAACAACGTCCTGATGAAATCAAAGCAAAAATAAAAAACGCTTAACCTTCTTTTGCGTCAATTCGCGCCGCTGTCAACATCGGCGCGTAGACAAAAATAAATAATGCAAAAGCCGCTAACCACGATAATGTCGCACCATAAACAAAAACGTTAGTCCATGAAACCATCGTGATAGGCAAAATAACTCGGAATATCACAGCAACATTTAATAGTACAAATGCCACAGTCGTTATATTTGAAGCTTTCATCGCACGTCCTGTATGACCTAACGATACTCGCGCCATCATTCCAATGGTTAAAACACCAATGCCGCCAACCGTAAAAGCGTGTAACGCTAACGATGGTGAAATCCATTCCCATGCTGCAAAAGCGGTAAAAATAAATCCCAAAATTAACCAGCCATAACCCAAATATAAAACCCAAAGCAACGGTACAAACCAAATACGAAAGACAAACCAATTCGCTAATCGCCACGCATTCAAACTCGCCACAATAAGTGCTGAAATCGCTAAAATCGTTCCTGAAATACTCGCCATTTGCAAAACAAATAAAATTGCCGCGCTACCAATTGCCAAAATATCAAGTTGTGAATTTCGTGGAATCGAAACGCCTTTCAACCCTTTTTCAGTAAAAATGGGAAACACACGTCCCGCAATAACTAAAATCATTAACACAATCGTAGCTAAAACTAATTGAATTCCGATTGCTGCGCTGTTTTTACAAAACGCCAACATTTGCGCGTGAATCATTACGTTGCCCAACATCAATAATCCTAACAAACCCACAAAAATTAAATTTTTGTAATTTTTCGAGCTAATTAACGTTTTTGTAATCACAAACGAAAGTGTCGGTAAAAAAGCGAAATCGACTAACGCAATCAAACTATCGGGCAATAAACCTGCATAAAACGGCAAAATTCGTCCGTATAGCCAAAGCAAACTTAAACCAACTAATCCATCGTTTTGCAAAGTGATTTTTCCAGTCCAATTGCTGACAGCGGTCAACAAAAATCCAGCAATGACGGCGACTGCGTAACCAAGCAACATTTCATGTGCGTGCCAATACGTTCCCGTAAAATACGGTGGCGAAAGCGTCCCTTTAACCATTTGTTGCCACAAAATCAGCAATGCTAACGCAGCAAAACCTGCCAATAAAAAGAAAATGCGAAAACCTAGCGCAAATAAAGGAAATTTGAAAACGGGTGATTTCATAATTATTCGATATTTTGGATTTGTTCGCAAATTTGTTCGATTAACACTTTTAATTCAATCGCAATTTGTGTCATTTCAATGTCCGCCGCTTTTGAACCTAGCGTATTCGCTTCACGATTCAATTCTTGCATCAAAAAATCTAAACGCCGTCCGACAGGTTCTTTTTGTTTGATAATCCGTAAAACTTCGGTGATGTGTGTGTTTAAACGATCTAATTCTTCGGCAATATCAAGTTTTTGCGTTAAATGCACCAATTCTTGTTCTAATCTGTCGATGTCAGGATTTGAAACCAATTCCGTCACACGTTCTTGTAATTTTGCGCGGATATTGATTAACACTTCTGGCAAACGTAGCGACGCTTGAACAACGAATCCTTGCATTTTTATACAACGTTCTTCAATCAAAATGGCTAATTGACGACCTTCTCGTTCACGAGTTTCAATCAATTGTGACAACGTTTTTTGAATCAATGCGACTAAGCCGTCATGTAAAACTTGTCGGTCAACACTGGCTTCATGTTGAATGGCAGGCAACGCCAAAATATCTAACGCTGAAAAACGCGCGGGAGCTTGCATTAAATGTTCAATTTGTTGTGTTGCTTTCAATAACGCTTCGACAGCTTCTAAATTGACAGTGAAACCTTGCCCGTCGCGATTTTGTTTTTTGTAACTGAAGGCGCATTCAATTTTGCCACGATTGAGTTTTCCACTCAAAATGGCGCGAGCATCGCTTTCGATGAAGCGCAAACGTTCAGGAATTTTGAACGATAAATCACAATATCGGTGATTCACGGTTCGTAATTCGCAATTGACGATTAAATCGCCTAATTCTGCTTCGCTACTTGCAAAGGCTGTCATACTTTTAATCATTTTATATCCGTAATGGTTTGGAATGGAGTTTTGATTAGTGTCATTCTATAGCGAAATGCAAGTTTGCTGCCAATTGTTGGAATAACTGTTGTTATCGTGTATTCTACGCAAACATTCACGGGGGCGACATGGCTTCGACGTGGGTAGCAAAACCTAGAGTGCATGCCGAGGACAGTACACCTCGTAAATCCTACTGAAACTTAAGTATTCGCAAATGACGAAAACTACTCAATGGCTCTAGCTGCTTAATAACAGCACCATTCCTTTGACCATCTGTGCTTATGCGGGTGGAGTTCTTTTTAAGAACGCTCAGAGGTCATTCACATAAGATCGCGCTGAAGTCTGTCTGGAATGGATGCGCTAAAACTCTACAGAATCGTTGGTGACTTTTTTGGCTCGTCGGAATGTCACTGACTAAATCAAAGAACGAGATAAGCATGTAGAACTTGTGGCGGAGTGCTTACGGACGGGGGTTCAATTCCCCCCGCCTCCACCAAATTCCAGTCTGTTATAGACCAATCAAGACCAACGCAGACCCTTGATATTCAAGGGGTTGGTCAATTGGACACAAGATTGTTTTCGGTCTCGAATAGTCCAAATAAGTCTCAGTTATGGCACAAAATTGACACAAATTCGGCACAATTCATTCAGGCAAATTTACTCACCGATAATTTAGGCACAGAAAGTTGCCGACAATTCCGACAGCTTGTTTTTAGCAATCACCTTTCAATAGCTATTGATTTAGCAATTCGATATGCACAAACTGCTAAACAGTTTGATTTAAGCAAAGCAAATGAAGAACTCTTTGAAATTCACAACCAATTGCGAATTAGCGATTTAAAGTTGTGTGCCGACACCGATGATATAAAAGAATTCGCCAAACGTTGTGCTGATCAATGTCTTTTACGCAAACAAAAATTAAATGACACACAAGAAGCTATTTATGAGTGTCTAAAAATTGTTGAGCGTTATGAATTAACCCCGCCTGATATTAAAGATGATCATTTAGATCCTTGCCTTAACCGTTTATGCGATTGGAAAGGTGGTTTCGTAAAATAAAAATTCTACGAATACGGCGCATTGAGAATCTTGCAAGAAACATCGATTTAATTAGTCGTAATCGAGCAAGCTATGCTAGCGACTACATTGTGCAATTAAAACGCGAACAAGAAGCTAATCGACAGTATTTAACCTCAAATTTGTTATGCAATGAACAAGGTGAAAGTTTTTCATTACAAGATTTAGCTGATCGTCTGTTTCAAATCCTTCTGTTCGCCGCGCTGAGTTAATGGTAAGAATTAAAGGATTTGAGATGGTTGCTGATTTATTGGGGCATATTGGCGAGTTTTACACCATTACTACGCCTTCGAATGCACGCCTGTTTGCACAACGGTAAAGCAAATCCACGCTTTGACGGAACAACTACGCTAGAAGCTCATAAATATCTAACTCATTTGTGGTGTTTAATTCGTTCCGAATTAAACCGCGAAGGCTTAGTCCTTATGGTTTTAGAGTGGTAGAACCTCATCATGACGGCACACCACACTGGCATTTATTATTGTTTATGTCACCAGAAGAAAAAACCAAAGTGCGTGAAATTATGTGGTGTTACGCACTAGCGGATAGCGGTGATGAAGTAGGCGCAAAAGAGCATCGATTCAAAGCCGTTTCCATTGATCCAGCCAAAGGATCGGCAGCAGGTTACATTGCAAAATATATTGCCAAAAATATCGATGGTTACAAACTCGAAAAAGATTTATACGGCAATGATTCAATTGAAGCCGCAGAACGTATTACTGCATGGGCAAACGCATCGGGTATAAGACAATTTCAACAAATTGGTGGTCCTAGCGTTACCGTTTGGCGACAACTAAGAAAATTGGATAAAACTGACGACGAAGAGCTTGAATCTATTCGCCAAATGGCAACAGCAAGCGACTGGGCAGCGTTCATGCTTACTATGGGCGGTTATGAAATTCCTCGTAAAGATAGACCAATCAAACCTTTTTACGATTACAGACGAAAACTCGACATTAAAACAGGTGAAATTATTGTAAATGACAAAGATTGTTATGGTGGTAACGCTATTAAACAAACCGCTGGTTTAACATGGAAAAATGAAAACTACGATACACGAAAACATTTTTGGCAAATTGTCAGGCTAGACAGCGAGGCGGCGGGGAGAGGAGAGCAAGCCACGACGACGAAGCTGTCTGATTTTGATGATTCAGAGTTTTATGAAACGGGATAAGTGGCTTTTCTTGGACCTGTATCAATAACTGTACCGAATGAAATAAACGAAAAAAACAGATATAAAAATCAAATATCAACGGAGAAAAACATGAATGAATTCACTCTACAAGAAGTTGTTGCGCTTATTTATCGACAAGTCGTTCTCAAAGATGACTTAATTGCCTACAAACAGAAAACAGATATAACCATGATCGGTCATGTTTGCGGCGTACTTACGCTTAACGATCAAATTGAAGTTGTCGTTAAATTCTTCGATGATTTAAAACAATTTAACAAAGAAGAGTTTTTTGAAAAAGTTCAGTTAATTGATGTCTAATTTCTATTGTTTTTTAAAATCAATAGTATATTATTAAAATTACTATTGTTTATGAAAGACACTATTGTTTATGAAAGATGCTACAAAAATAAGCGACGATCCTGAATGCGTTCTCGTTTTAGACAAAGAAATAGAGCAACAAATTTTAAAGCAAATACAAGACTTTTCAGGTATTGGCACGACGTTAGAAAGTGCGCTTGGCGCGTTAGTTTTAGGTCAGTATTTTGGTTGGCGCGTTCTCAAGTTAATGCACACCCCTGTAACTTATCGTCGATACGAAAAAGTGTTAGGGGTTCAATTCAAAGATGTATGCCCTGAAATTACCGTATCGGGAAAAAGAAAAAGCGTCGGTTATGCCATTACAGACAAATTGCAAAGTTTTTGGGCTGTGGTCATGGGCAAACGCAAAATCGATGATAAAGGTGTCATTGCCAGTGAAGAAGAAGTTGAACGCCGCGTTGCTGAAATCGAAAAGGAGATGCAATGATCAGTGCTAACGACTATGTGACAATTGAGAAATGCTCAGAATTGATAGGTCTTTCATCGGAAGCCATTCGCCAATACAAAAAGAAAGGGCAATGGCGCGAAAAAATTCATTGGTACAAAGCACCCAATGGCAGAATTTTTATTAACATTAAGGCGGTTAATTCATGGATAACGGGCAAAGGGGCATAACCTATCGCGGCAACAGCGCACAAATTTCATTCACCTTTAACGGTATTCGATGCCGCGAATTGTTACCCGTGCCACCGACCAAAGCCGCAAAAAAAGAAATTGAGCTAAAACGCCAATCTATTTTATATGAAATCAAAACAGGTACGTTTGATTACTTAAGAATTTTTGTTAGACAGGCAAAAGTAAAAGGGCAAATCAAAGGCACAAAAACCAGTTCTGGCACTCGTGAAATAATGCTACAGCCTCAAGCAAAAGAAGCGTTGACTAATCAATATGCCTACACTGGAAAAATTAGCGAGATAGTTTTTCATGATTCGCGTAATAATCAATCATGGAGAAATGACCAAACCATTCGCAAAGTCGTTTGGATTTTTGCGCTCGAAAGAGCAGGGTTAAAATATCGAAATCCATATCAAACTCGTCATACTTTTGCTTCAATGTTGCTTTCAAAGGGTGAAAATCCTCTTTGGGTAGCAAATCAAATGGGGCATAAAGATTGGGGGCAAATCAGAAAAGTGTACGGTCGTTGGATTCCACAAGAAAAACGTTAAGTTGTCTTAAAATATGCGCGAGGAGTGAGCGCAGCAAGCGACTGCGAGCGTCGCGAGCGCATTTTGGAATTATTCTTTAATATGGATTTAAAGGTCATTTTGCTAAACTGAACCAGATCAAACATATTGATGCTGGCAATTAACTAATTGTTTAGCAATTCGCCTAAAATTTCGTGCAAAAACTCGCTTTAAAAAGGCGGTTTTTTCTTAAAAAATCAAAACTAAAAAGCCCAATGACAGAAGAAAAAAGCCTTGATGTTTTTGCTGAAAAACATTTTGTATTATGTGGTTCTAACGTGCGTTACAAAGTAGCCCTTACGGCTAACGATTTATCTTGAGGCGTGTTGCATGAAAATTAAAACGCTAATTTTAAAAAACTACCGCCGTTTTGCGGATTTAGAAATTCCTTTTGAATCCGCTAATGCCAATAATACAACTGTTTTCATTGGAAATAATGGCGCGGGTAAAACAGCGATTTTAGATGCGTTGGTTTTAAATTTGAGTTGGTTAATTGCCAGAATAAACCGTGAAAAAGGCACGGGGCATAGTATTGATGATAACGATATTTTAAACGGTACGCCGAGTGCAACAGTTGAATTGGAATTACAAAACGAAGCATCAACTTATCGTTGGATAATCGCTAAAACGCGCAAAGGTCACTCAAAAAGTAAAGGAGCAGAAAGCCTTTTAATTGAGGTGACAAAACTTGCTGAAATTTTTAGGCAACGATTAACAGATAACAGCGAAAATTCGCCCTTGCCATTGATTGTTTATTACCCTGTTAATCGGGCGGTGGTAGATATTCCGTTAAAAATTAGAACACGCCACAATTTTGAACAGATTGATGGTTACGACAATGCACTGCAACAAGGTGTCGATTTTAGACGTTTTTTTGAGTGGTTTCGTGATAGAGAAGATGCAGAAAATGAAATGAAATCTCAAAAATTTTCTGAAATTTTGGAGAAAAGTGAAAGCGATTGCGAACCTCAATACGGTAATTTCAGTGAATATGTTGCGAGTATTCTTGATGGCGATGGTTATATGGATTTTCAAATACAGCGTTCTATAGCCATTTCTGAAAAAATTCAAAATGTTATTAAAGATAAACAATTAAATGCCGTTCGTGCAGCAATTCAAACATTCATGCCTGATTTTGATGATTTGCGTGTTGAAAGAAGACCTCGTTTGAGAATGGTGGTTAATAAAAATGGCAAAAAGTTAGACGTAGGACAACTTTCACAAGGCGAAAAATCGTTAATGTCGCTCGTCGGTGATATTGCGCGGCGTTTGGCAATGATGAATCCTGCGTTAGAAAATCCGTTAGAAGGCGAAGGCATTGTGTTGATTGATGAAATCGATATGCACTTGCACCCAACATGGCAACGTTCTGTGATTGGTAATCTCAACAAAACCTTTCCAAATTGCCAATTTATTCTCACGACGCATTCGCCGATTGTGATTAGTGAAACGCCAAATTTGTTGGTTTATGCGTTGGATGATGGCGGAATTACGAAATTGAATAATCTTTACGGCATGGATGTAAATGATGTGCTGTTATCGGAAATGCACGCCGACATTCGGAATGCTGAAGTACAAACCGATTTTGATGTCATACTTAATTCGTTGAAAACTGATGATTTAGAAAACGCAAAATTGCGCTGTGCTGAATTACAACAAAAAATCGCCGTCGATAATTTAGAACTCAATAAAATGCAATTGTTGATTAAACGTTTGGAATTTCAACGTGCGAAAAATAACTAAAGGCAATGAACCTGCTGAATTAACGAGTTGGAAACGTAAAAATCCACACGGTCGTTATGATGATTTGTCACACGTTGAACGTGGCGCGATAAATGAAACAACGCGCAAAGAACAATTCGGATTGTGTGCCTATTGCTGTAAAAAAATCGGTGAAAATGACAGCATGAATGAACATGTTGAAGCACAACGTTTAGCACCTAATCGCACGCTGGATTTTAACAATATCGTTGCATCTTGCACCTCGTCCAAACAGTGTGATGCCGCGCATGGCTCTCAACCTTTGCCATTAACACCATTGATGGACGAATGCGAAACGGAATTGAAGTTTTATTTTTCTGGTGACGTTGAAGGTTTGACGGACAGAGCAAAACAAGCGATTGCGGTGTTAAATCTGAACAATCAATCTTTGATAGCAAAACGCAAACAACAAATAAAAATGTTGGTCATGCCGCCTGATACAATGGAAAGTGTCCTTTTTTGGGATGGTGAAACTATTGATATATTTATCAGTGAGTGGCTTCAAAAACCAGATGATGATGGATTTTTACAGGCTTACAGTCCTGTGTTGGTAAATGTGTTGCGGCAAAGGATTATTGCATTTTGATTGCGAATACCATTGTCAAATTATAGGCAAGCTCGCTGAAGTTTTAGCGAGGCATTTAATTAAGTTTTAGAAGTAATTTATGAGCGACGGTTGCGACAAACAATGCGATTAGGTAAAACCATATATCTTGTAATTTTATAGCTTATTTTTAAATTAGGAAAACATAATGAAACTTATTAAAGATCTTGAATTTGGCTTTGCTGATGCTGAAAATTACAAGCGTAGAGAAAATAAACAACTTTTAAATAAACTGTTTATTCGAGATAACCATTTAGATAAGTTATGCGACCCATCAGTATCATTTCTTATTGGGGAAAAAGGAACTGGAAAAACTGCTTATTCCATATATCTGTCGAATAACGAATATAAAGAAACATTGTCCGAGATGTATTACATTCGAGAAACTGAATATCAAAAATTTGTCTCGTTAAAAAGAGAAAAACATTTATCAATTTCTGATTTTTCGAGCATTTGGAAAGTGACACTTTATCTTTTAATGTCAAAACATGTAAATGAAAAAGAAGGATCTATATCTAAATTACTGAATTATAAAAAATTTAATTCATTAAATTCTGCTATAGACGAATATTACTACGATGCTTTCTCACCAGAAATTGTTCAAGCATTAAGTTTTGCTGAAGAATCAAAATACGCAGCGGAACTACTGAATAAACATGCAAAAT
>CAIVBX010000284.1 GCA_903904275.1 uncultured Pseudomonadota bacterium | reverse complement strand
TTCTGTCAGCGGTAAATTCTTGGTCACGAAAAACGGTGAATCCTTCTTTTAAACTTAATTGAAACCAATCGCGGCAAGTAATGCGATTCCCTGTCCAGTTGTGAAAATACTCGTGAGCAATTACGCCTTCAATACCTTCATAATCAAAATCCGTTGCGGTATCAGGTCGCGCCAAAACGAATTTTGTGTTGAACACATTTAAACCTTTGTTTTCCATCGCGCCCATATTGAAATGACTGACGGCGACAATCATGTACAAATCTAAATCATATTCACGCCCATAAACCTTTTCGTCCCAACGCATAGCATGTTTTAACGATTGCATCGCGTGCGAGCATTTGTCTTTGTCGTGGGCTTCAACAAAAATTTCTAAATCAATTTTTCGTCTCGATTGCGTGATAAACGTGTCCGCAACACATTCTAATTGCCCTGCAACCAAGGCAAACAAATAACTTGGTTTTGAAAATGGGTCATTCCATGTGACCCAATGTTGATTATTGTCAAATTCACCACTGGCAACTTTGTTTCCATTTGAAAGTAAAACAGGAAATTCAGTTTTATCAGCAACGATTGTGACGGTGAATTTTGTCATCACGTCAGGACGGTCTAAGAAATAGGTAATTTTTCTAAAACCTTCGGCTTCACATTGCGTACAAAGCATTCCGTTTGATAAATATAAACCTTCTAACGCCGTGTTTTCTTTCGGATTGATGGTGTTTTCGATAATTAACGTAAATGTTTTTGGCACGTTTGAAATCGTTAAAGTTTCAGGCGTTAAAACATAATTCGTTAATTCGTTTTCATCTAACACAACACGATTCAAAACTAATTTTTCGCCATGCAAAACTAAATCGGCGGTTTGATTTTGACTTTCAGAATTGCGTTGAAAAGTCAGTGTTGAAAGCACTTTTGTATTTTCAGCATCAAGCGAAAAATGCAATTTCACATCTAAAATTAAAAAATCGGGAACGGTGTAATCTTTGCGGTAAATGGTTTTTGGCGTTGTCATGTTTTTGGGTTTTAAAAGTTGAGAAATGCCGCGATTTTACACTAAAAATCGCCTTGGAAATTCCAATACTTTCCTGCTACTTCGCGCAAACTTTCAACATTTACGCCGTTTGAATTTAGTCGCACAATCAACGCGCCATCGTTTGCGCTGGTAAAAATTTTGGCATTTAATGATTGATAACGCGCCACAACGTCTTTATTTGGATGGTGAAATTGATTTTTATAACCTACTGGAATTAAAACAATTTCGGGTTTTACCGCTTGTAAAAATGCGAAAGTCGAAGAGGTTTTGCTTCCGTGATGTGGCGCAACTAAAACGTTTGAATGCAATTTTTCAGATTCCTTTTCAACTAGCCAATTTTCTGCATTCGCTTCAATATCTCCCGTTAATAAAATCGAATTTTTTGCGGTTTCAATTTTCAACACACACGAATTATCGTTATCTTTTTCAAATTTTTTTGCAGGTGATAAAATTGAAAAATTCACGTTGTCCCACGTCCAATTTTGTCCAGCTTCACATAATTTTGATGATTCAAATTTTTCAGTTGCGCTGGTTAAAATCTGGTTGACGTTGATATTTTCTAAAACGGATTTCGTGCCACCAATGTGGTCGTTGTCATCGTGACTAATCACAAGCGCATCGAGTTTTTTTATGCCGTGATAACGCAAAAATGGTAAAGCCACATTTTTCCCCATGTCACCACCATTTGAAAATTTTGCGCCTGTGTCATAAAGCAATGAATGATTTTGTGTTTGAACCGCAACGGCTAAACCTTGCCCAACATCTAAAATTGTCACAATCGCTTCGCCATTTTTCAGTGTTGGCAAAATGGGGAAAAGTAGCGGTAAATTTAAAATCAAACCTAAAAAACGCGCTGGAATGCCTCGTGGTGCAAATAACCAAAGCAAACCTAAACACGATAAAACTAACGTAAAAAATGAAAATTGTGGCGAATCAAAAACGGCATTTGGTAATTTTCCAGAAAGTTCTAAACCTTGCATTAACCATTGCAGAACAAAATCTAAAATCATAAAAATTTTGTCTGCAAGCCAAGGAAAAAGCCACATCAACGGAATTTGAATTAACGAAAGCGGCACAACGACTAATTCCACAATCGGCACAGCGACTAAATTTACCAGCGGCGAAATCAACGACGTTTGATTAAAAAAGAACAGCAACAGCGGCGATAAACCAAGCGAAACTGTGAGTTGAATATCAATGGCATTTTTCCAATTTGGCGGCGATTTCAAACGTCCCGCAACGCGATATAAAATCAACGCAACAGCTAAAAATGACAACCAAAAACCAATCGATAATAACGACAACGGATTCAAAATTAGCATTGCAAACAACGTGATTGCAAAACTTTGAAAAGGATGATTGTGACGTTGATAAAAATTCGCAATGGCGACAATTCCCAACATAATCACGGCGCGTTTTGTTGGAATCACATCACCCGCCAAACTCGCATAAAAAATCGCAGTCAACAAACTTGCCAATGCAGCAGCGCGTGGTGGTGAAAACCGTAGGATTCCTAAACGTGTGCAAATTTGCAAGATTAAAAAATAA
>CAIVBX010000283.1 GCA_903904275.1 uncultured Pseudomonadota bacterium | reverse complement strand
TTTGACCCTGTTAAAAATATGTTTTTGCCTGATCGTTTTATTAAAGGCGATTGCCCAAAATGCGGCGCGAAAGACCAATATGGCGACGGTTGCGAAGTGTGTGGCGCGAATTATTCGCCAACGGATTTAAAAAATGCCGTTTCAGCTGTTTCGGGTGCAACGCCGATTGAAAAAGAGTCGGAACATTATTTTTTCAATTTAGCTGATTTCACCGAGATGTTGCGTGATTGGACAACCGCAGGACATTTACAATCCGAAGTGCGTAATAAATTAGCCGAATGGCTTGAAGGTGGTTTGCAACAATGGGATATTTCACGCGATGCACCGTATTTTGGTTTTGAAATTCCCGATGCGCCGAATAAGTATTTTTATGTTTGGCTTGATGCACCGATTGGTTACATGGCGAGTTTTCAAAATTTGTGCGACAAAACCGATTTGAAATTTGATGATTTTTGGGCTAAAGATAGCAACGTTGAGCTTTATCATTTCATTGGTAAAGACATTATTTATTTCCATGCACTTTTTTGGCCTGCGATGTTGAGTGGTGCAAATTTCAGAACGCCTGACGCTATTTTTGCTCACGGATTTTTAACCGTAAATGGCGAAAAAATGTCGAAGTCTCGCGGCACATTTATTACCGCTCGCACTTATCTCGACCATTTAAATCCTGAATATCTACGTTATTATTTCGCCGCCAAATTGAGTAATAGCGTTGATGATTTGGATTTAAATTTTGATGATTTTAGTCAGCGCGTAAATTCGGATTTAGTTGGTAAAGTCGTCAATATCGCGAGCCGTTGCAGTGGTTTTATTCGTAAAAAATTCGATAATCAATTGTCTGCAACCTGCGTTGAACCTGAATTATTAGCCGAATTTATCGCCGCAAATGAAACGATTGCAGAAAGTTATGAAAATCGAGAATTTGGAAAAGCGATGCGTGAAATTATGGCGTTAGCCGATAAAGCAAACCAATACATTGACGATAAAAAGCCGTGGGCAATTGCCAAAGAAGAAGGTAAAGACACCGAATTACATGATGTTTGTTCAGTGGCGATTAACCTATTTAGAATTTTAGCCGCGTATTTAAAGCCTGTTTTGCCTATGTTGACGAATGAAGCGGAAGTATTTTTAAACGCGCCACTTACAACATGGATTGATTCGTTGAACCCGTTGTTAAATCACAAATTAAACGATTTCAAACCGTTAATGACGCGCGTCGAAGCCGATAAAGTTGCGGCAATTATTGACGCATCAAAAACCGATTTACTTAAAAACTAATGGTGCAATTTAACCCGAATTTGAAAAAACTATAATACAATGCGTCTATTACAATTTTTACCGAGTGAGCAATCATGACAGAACTTATGAGCAGCGGCATCGAATTGATGGTCGTAGGCATGGGCATCGTATTTTTGTTTTTAACCATGTTGGTTGTTGCAATTAGCGCAATGTCTAGCGTGATACAACGTTATTTTCCTGAAGAGCCTGTGACAAGCATCAGTATTCCTGTTACGCAAAATAGTGCAACTGACGCAAGTTATATCGCTGCCATTACGGCAGCGATACATCAATATCGTAATACGCGCTAATTTATAACCCAACTTTTTAACCGCCAAATCAAATGTAAGCAATCACTCAAAAGAATTGCGTGACATTAGGGAGATATAAGAATGGCTACTAACACCCAAAAATTAGGAATCACGGAAGTCGTTTTGCGTGATGCACACCAATCCATTTTAGCAACACGCATTCGCACGGAAGATATGTTGCCAATTTGCGCTCAATTAGACAAAATTGGTTATTGGTCAATTGAATCTTGGGGCGGCGCAACATTTGATGCGTGTATTCGTTATTTGGGCGAAGACCCTTGGGAAAGATTACGCGCTTTAAAAGCTGCCATGCCAAAAACACCACAACAAATGTTGTTGCGTGGTCAAAATTTATTAGGTTATCGCCATTATGCGGATGACGTAGTAGACAAATTTATTGAACGTTGCGCGATAAATGGCATTGATGTGTTTCGCATTTTTGATGCGATGAACGACATGAGAAATATCGAACACTCGATTAAAGCCGTCAAAAATACAGGTAAACATGCTCAAGGCACAATCTCTTACACAACAAGCCCTGTTCACACAACGAAAACATGGATTGATTTAGGAAAAATTATTGAAGACATGGGCGCAGATTCAATTTGTATCAAAGACATGGCTGGTTTGCTAAAACCTTATGAAGCCTATGAATTAGTGTCAAAATTGAAAAAAAGCACCTCAATTCCAATTCACTTACATTGCCACGCAACAACAGGTTTAAGCGTTGCGACCTTAATTAAAGCGATTGAAGCAGGCGTTGATAACGTTGATACAGCCATTTCGTCATTAAGTATGACTTACGGTCACAGTCCCACAGAAACCATTGTGGCGAGTTTGGAAGGCGAAAACCGCGATACAGGTTTGGATTTGATTAAATTAGAAGAGATTGCCCATTATTTCCGTGATGTTCGTAAAAAATACGCACAATATGAAGGTGGTTTGAAAGGTGTCGATGGCAGAATTTTAATATCACAAGTGCCAGGTGGAATGCTCACCAACATGGAAAGCCAGCTTAAAGAACAAGGTGCGGCTGATAAATTTGATGACGTAATGAAAGAAATTCCGCGCGTGCGTGAAGATTTAGGATTTATTCCGCTCGTTACGCCAACATCGCAAATTGTTGGTACACAAGCTGTCATTAACGTCATGAATGGCGAACGTTACAAATCGATAACAAAAGAAACTGCCGCGTTATTAAAAGGTGAATACGGTGTTACGCCTGCTCCAGTCAACGCTGAACTTCAAGCCAAAGTATTAGACGGCGCATCGCCTATCACTTGTCGTCCAGCAGATTTAATTGATGCTGAAATGGCTAAATTGATTACTGATGTACAAGAAAAAGCTAAAACTGAAAATGTTACGCTTGGCAAAAATGTCGAAGAAGACGCTTTAATTAACGGATTATTCGCTCAAATTGGTTGGAAATTTTTGGCAAATCGCAATAATCCAAGCGCATTTGAACCTAAACCCGATGCAAAAGCCTTTGCTGCGGCGAATGTACTGAAAAAAGAATCTGATGTTGAAACTTACACCATAAATGTCGATGGCAGAAACTTTAATGTAGCCGTTTCAGCAGGTGGTGTTGCATTCGATATTCAACCTATTTCAGCGGCCGCACCTTTATCCGCTGTCGCAGGAAGTGGCGCAACAATCGAATCACCGATGGCGGGTAACATTTTGAAAGTTTTAGTTCACGCAGGTTCAGAAGTGAAAGAAGGCGATGTGGTTGTTTTAATGGAAGCTATGAAAATGGAAACGGAAATCCGTTCAAAATTTGCAGGTGTCGTTAGCGCAATTCATGTCAAAGAAGGTGCAGCTGTGTCTGGCGGTACTGTATTAGTATCGTTATAACAAAGGGTTATTATGGAAAATTTAATTTCATTATGGCAAAGCACTGGCATTTATAACTTTTCAATTGGGCAAGCATTTATGATGCTGGTCGGATTTTTGTTGTTATATTTAGCAATTAAAAAGAATTTCGAGCCATTATTATTATTACCAATTGGATTTGGGGCAATTTTAAGTAACATTCCTATTGCAGGTATCGCCGAAGAAGGTGGCTTACTTTATTATTTGTATTTTGGTATTAAATTAGGTTTGTTCCCGCTACTCATTTTTATGGGCGTTGGTGCGATGACTGATTTTGGTCCAATGTTAGCCAATCCAAAAACCTTATTACTAGGTGCAGCAGCACAATTTGGCATCTTTGCAGCTCTCCTTGGTGCATTAGCATTAAATGCGATTCCAGGTTTGGAGTTTTCTTTAAAAGATGCGGCGGCAATTGGCATTATTGGTGGTGCAGATGGTCCAACGGCTATTTATGTTGCGTCAAAAATGGCACCCGATTTATTGGGTGCAATCGCGGTTGCAGCTTATTCATACATGGCATTAGTTCCGTTAATTCAACCACCAATTATGCGTGCGTTGACAACCGAAGCTGAACGTAAAATTGAAATGCAGCAACTTCGTCATGTTAGTAAAACTGAAAAAATGATTTTTCCGTTAATGTTGTTAGTGTTATCGATTTTATTATTACCTTCTGCTACGCCTTTAGTTGGTGCATTTGCGTTTGGAAATTTGATAAATACTTGCGGCGTTGTTGATCGTCTAAGTCAAACAGCTCAAAACGAATTGATTAACATTGTGACAATTTTTTTAGGCTTATCTGTAGGTTCAAAACTGAGTGCAGAAGCGTTTTTGCAAGTCAAAACATTAGGGATTTTAGCGTTAGGTGCAATTGCTTTTGCGATTGGAACAGCGTCTGGTGTAATGATGGCAAAACTCATGAATCGTTTTAGTGATACGCCTATTAACCCGTTAATTGGTGCGGCAGGCGTTTCGGCTGTTCCAATGGCGGCACGAGTAGCAAATAAAATCGGTTTAGAAAGTAATCCTCACAATTTCTTGTTAATGCACGCAATGGGACCGAATGTTGCGGGAGTTATTGGTTCAGCAGTTGCAGCAGGGGTGTTATTGAGTTTAATCAAATAAAAAATGAATTTGGTTGGCGACACTAATGCTTCATTATTAGTGTCGCAGTACAAACTTAATTTATTCTTCTAATGGCTTCGGTTCATCACCACCGACAAACATAGCCATACATTCCAAATGACTTTCAATGTAATTACTTCTCGCAGCGGCTAATTCTTTCGGTGAACCAAAATCACTTCGTAATTCTTCCATTGTTTTTTTAGGATCGGGCGATTGCGAAAGCGTCAGCATTTTTGTGTAATGGCGATAAGCAGTCAAACGTTGCGGATCTAATGCAAAAATACCAGGCATATTTTTCGCTGACGTTTCAACAATACAAGCCGCTAACTTATCAAGTGGCATTTTATATTCTTTTGCATCGGCTGTTTTTGCATCGCGTTCCAACTCTGTTAAAACCGCCGCTTCATAATTATTTTTGTCCGCACAGCCTGACAGCAATAATGCTACTCCGAGTAATAAAATTTTTTTCATGATGTTTAAAGCAATAAATTTTGTGGTTAAAAGGCAATTAGTCTACAGCGTAATACTAATTTCTGTGGCATTTTGATTTTCAATTTTAAATGCCCGTAATTCCAGAATACCTTTGGTATTTAACGAAATAATCAAATGTAACGCATTTTCATAAGTTGCCATTTCTAAATCTAGTGCCGATGGGCAAGCTGGCGCATTTGGATGAGAATGGTAAATGGCAAACAGCTCTTCATCATTTTCACGAATTTTTTTTAATGCTGAAATTTGTTGTTTTGAATCAAGTAAAAAACGATTTTTTGATTCTATCGCCCTATTTTCAATAGGATAACAACGAAAAGGCACATTGTTTTTACTGCTTACTAAACCGCAAATTTCAATATCGGGTGAAATTTGCGCGAAATGCAATAATGCGCTCGCCAATTTACGAGAAAGTTTAATGTCTGTTTTCATTATTTTTTTATTCCTTTAGTTCAGTTATTTTGTGGTGTCGCTAATTTCCGCGTGAGTGTGTTTCGCCCGTATCCCAATAAAATTGCGGCTTCATGCCGTTTATTTCCTGTGAACTCAAGAGCCTGTTCAATCAAAATCTTTTCAACAGTGGCAATGATTTTTTTTGCAATATCAGGTGTTTTATTTTTCAAATAATGATGAACTTCGGCTGCTAATAAAACCTCCCAACTTTGTACAGACATAATTTCTGAATTTTCATTTAATAGTTCGGGTGGTAAATCTTGCATATAAATTTCCAACCCTGAAGCCATTACCGTCAACCAACGGCAGATATTTTCAAGCTGCCTCACATTTCCACGCCAATCTAATCGACTTAAAAATGACTGAGTTTCAGGTTTTAACACTTTCGCTTCCACACCCAATTCTTTAGCCGCTTGTTGAAGAAAATGAGTCAACAATAATGGAATATCTTGTTTTCGTTCGCGTAACGGTGGAATGTAAATCCGAACGACATTTAAACGATGAAATAAATCTTCTCTAAAACGTCCTTGCTTGACTAATTCTGCTAAATTTTGGTGTGTCGCCGTAATAATTCGCACATCCACTTTTACTGACGCATAAGCTCCAACGGGATAAAATTCGCCATCTTCTAACACACGCAATAAACGAGTTTGTAATTCGGCAGGCATATCTCCAATTTCATCTAAAAATAATGTCCCGCCATTAGCTTGTTCAAACCGCCCTGCCCGACGTTGAATTGCCCCTGTAAATGCGCCTTTTTCGTGTCCAAATAATTCCGATTCCATTAAATCTTTGGGAATCGCTGCCATATTTAATGCGATAAATGGATTTGCTCTTCGTGGACTGTGACGATGCAAGGCTTTCGCCACTAATTCTTTCCCTGTTCCTGATTCACCGTTAATTAAAACCGTAATTTGTGAACGCGCTAAACGCCCAATCGCACGAAAAACATCTTGCATTGCTGGAGCTTCGCCAATAATGTCAGAAATCGCATTTTGTTTGGAATGAATAGGATGTTCCACACTTTCACGCAATTGACGTGAATGCACACAAGCACGATGAGCCAATTCAATTAAGTCATTCACATCGAACGGTTTTGGCAAATACTCAAATGCACCACCGTGAAAAGCAGAAACGGCACTTTCTAAATCTGAATGAGCAGTCATCACAATGACGGGCAATTCCGAATAACTTGCCTGAATTTTATCGAGCAATTCCAAGCCGTTCATATTTGGCATACGAATATCTGTAATCAATGCGTCTGGTGTTTCATGTTCCAAAGCAAACAATAATTCTTTGGCATTGTCGAAACAACGAACGGACATCATATTTTTTTGAAGGGCTTTTTGTATCACCCAACGAATGGATTTATCGTCATCAACAACCCAAACAACCTCTGATTTATTCATGTTTTACACTTGTTAAAAAAACAGATTTTTACGAATTAAATAATCCCGTTGATAAATAACGATCGCCGCGATCGCAAATAATCACCACAATCACCGCATTTTCGATTTCATTCGCTAATTTCAATGCTGCACAAACAGCCCCACCTGATGAAACGCCTGCAAAAATCCCTTCCTCTTTTGCTAAACGGCGCGTCATGTTTTCAGCTGAAAGTTGGTCAACATCAATAATGCGATTCACGCGCATTGCATCGTAAATTTTTGGCAAATAGGCTTCGGGCCAACGACGAATTCCTGCAATTTTTGATTCTCCTTCAGGTTGAACACCTACAATTTGAATATCGGGATTTTGTTCTTTCAGGTATTTTGATGTTCCCATAATTGTTCCTGTTGTTCCCATCGCGCTGACGAAATGCGTGATTGTTCCTTCCGTATCGCACCAAATTTCAACGCCCGTAGTTTCATAATGGGCGCGGGGATTGTCGGGATTTGAAAATTGGTCGAGAATTTTACCTTTACCTTCTGATTCCATTTTTCGAGCTAAATCAATCGCCGCTTCCATGCTTCCTGCCGCAGGCGTTAAGATAGTTTCTGCGCCATAAGCCTGCATTGCCGCAACTCGTTCAGCTGTCATGTTATCTGGCATGATTAAGGTCATTTTATAACCTTTGATTGCCGCTGCCATTGCCAATGCAATGCCTGTATTTCCGCTAGTCGCTTCAATTAAACAATCACCAGATTTAATTTCGCCGCGTTCTTCGGCACGTTTAATCATGCTTAATGCAGGTCTATCTTTCACTGAACCCGCTGGATTATTGCCTTCAAGTTTCAATAAAACGGTGTTGGTAGGATTATGTGGTAATCGTTGCAAACGCACTAATGGCGTATTGCCAACAAAATTTTCAAGCGTGGGATAATTTTTCATAAAAAAAGATAAATGTAGAGTTTAAAAAGTCTTGTCATTATCACATTTTATTTGCCGTTATCGCACAAAAACTGGTAGATTCAACACCGTTTTCAATCTAACAGAGATGACCATGAATCAAGCGCAAATCGACCAAGTAAAAAATTATTTAATAGGCTTGCAAAATCACATTTGCAGCGAATTAGAAACGCAAGAACAGACCGCACGTTTTATAGAAGAAAAATGGGAGCGTCCTGAAGGGGGCGGCGGACAAACGCGCGTTTTAGCAGACGGTGATGTTTTTGAACAAGGTGGCGTAAATTTTTCGCACGTTTCAGGCTTTAATTTGCCACCATCTGCAACCGCAAGTCGTCCCGAATTAGCCAATAGACAATTTGAAGCCATGGGCGTTTCATTGGTGATTCATCCTAAAAATCCTTATGTTCCAACGTCACATGCAAATGTTCGTTTGTTTATCGCTAAAAAAGAAGGCGAGCCAACGATTTGGTGGTTTGGTGGCGGATTTGATTTAACGCCGTTTTATCCATTTAAAGACGATGTGATTGCGTGGCATGAAACGGCAAAAGCTGCGTGCGACCCTTTTGGTGCAGAGGTTTATCCAAAATATAAAAAATGGTGTGATGAGTATTTCTTTTTGAAACATCGCAATGAAACGCGCGGCGTAGGTGGATTATTTTTTGATGATTTAAACGAAGGTAGTTTTGACGATTGTTTTGCGTTTTTACAAAGTGTGGGCAACGCGTATATTCAAGCCTATTTGCCAATTGTCCAAAAACGTAAAAATACGCCTTATGGTGAACGTGAACGCGATTTTCAATTATATCGTCGTGGGCGTTATGTAGAATTTAATTTGATTTACGACCGAGGCACTATTTTTGGTTTGCAATCAGGCGGGCGGACAGAATCGATTTTGATGTCGTTGCCACCAATTGTGAATTGGAAATATAACTGGCAACCTGAAGCGGGAACGCCTGAAGCGGATTTATATGAAACTTATTTAAAACCGCAGGATTGGTTGAAATAAATTTTTCGGATAGAAAAAAGGCTGGATTTTTCCAGTCTTTTTTGTGCTGAAAATCAAAGAAAAACGCTAGTTTGAAAGCAATTTACAAGCTCCTTGACAACATTCACCACTTTTACAGCCTCTGGAAGAGAATTTAGCACTGCAGACACAATTCCTTTATTCGGTTTGCCTGATGCGATTTGACTATCAATGACATCAAGATGTTCGTTAGCTGATTGTTTTTCTGTTAGAGGAATATCGAGAGCTTCTATTTTCGAGCGAAGTTCAGCTAGAAGCGCAAGTGCATCAGCGTTGTTTATTGTATTTGTGGAATTGTCAACGGAATTCTGATTAACACGGGCATTGTGTCCACTGATGTTGTAATTGTAAGTGATATGTTTCACTGCTTTTTGTGCTTCTGGTATGCCAAGTTTTTTAACTTCCATTTGGTATCCAGCAGGAATGGAATGAAAAGCCTCTCTGAAATTCGGATCAATTACTTCATACATTTCTTCTCCGCCATTTGACATTTTTCGATTAACTAAATCGCCTGATTCAATCAAAATGTCTGATTTTTGGATAAAAATTTTTGTCCTTTGAACACTGGCTTTTATGTTATTAAATTGCTCCCCATTTTGTTTCAAAATTGAAATGTTGTCTGTGTGCAGTAATGAAAAAGGCATTAAATCCCCCCTAATTGCTAGGTTAATTATTTGAATGAAACCAAAAAGAAAAGGCTAGATTTCTCCAGCCTTATCTTTCTATCTCGAATTAGCGTTGAAATTATTTCAACAAACCTTCCAACAAGCCATTCAATTTATGGACAAATTCCGCAGGATTATCCAAATGTCCGCCTTCGCTTAAAATAGCTTGGTCAAACAAAATATGCGTCAAATCTGCAAAACGGTTGTCATCTTGCTCCGCTTTCAAACGTTGAACCAGCGCGTGGTCAGGATTGATTTCAAAAATCGGTTTTTTACCGCCACCAAATCCGCCAAGAGCTTGCCCTGCATCTTTCATCAAGCGTTCCATGTGCAAACTCATCCCATAAACATCCGCCACCAAACACGCTGGTGATTGTGTCAAACGATGACTTAATTTCACGTCGCTGACTTTTTCGCCCAACACGTCTTTGATTTGTTTTAAAACACTTTCAAAGTCTTGTGAAACGGCTTCTTGCGCGGCTTTTTCTTCTTCGGTTTCGGTTTTATCTAAATCCAAATCGCCTTTTGCAACAGACTGTAAATGTTTGCCGTCGAATTCATCTAAATGCGACACCAACCATTCATCGATACGGTCAGAAAGCAATAATACTTCGATGCCTTTTTTGCGGAAAATTTCTAAATGTGGGCTATTTTTTGCCGCCGCGAAAGTTTCAGCTGTGACGTAATAAATGTGTTCTTGCCCTTCTTGCATACGGCTAATGTAATCTTCGAGCGAAACGTCTTGTTTATCGCTGTCGTTGTGTGTCGAAGCAAAACGGAATAATTTCGCCACACGTTCTTTGTTTGAGCTGTCTTCAATTGGAGCTTCTTTCAAAACTACGCCAAATTGTGACCAGAAAGTGGCATATTTTTCAGCGTCATCTTTCGCTAAATGTTCAAGCATTCCCAACACTTTTTTGACTGCGCCCGATTTAATCGTGTTGAGTTGTTTGCCTTGTTGCAAAATTTCGCGTGACACATTCAACGGTAACGAATTTGAATCAATAATCCCGCGAATAAAACGCAAATAACGCGGCATCAATTGTTCAGCATCGTCCATGATGAAGACTTTTTTAACATACAATTTCACGCCATGTTTCGCGTCTTTATCCCACATATCAAATGGCGCACGGCTTGGAACATAAAGCAATAACGTGTATTCGTTTGTTCCTTCCACTTTGCTGTGAACGTGTGTTAAAGGGTCTTGGAAATCGTGTGCAACGTGTTTGTAAAATTCATTGTAATTTTCATCTGTAATTTCAGTGCGAGCTTTTGTCCAAAGAG
>CAIVBX010000282.1 GCA_903904275.1 uncultured Pseudomonadota bacterium | reverse complement strand
TCAAATCAAAGACAAATTCGATGTAGGAACTTACAAAGACGTTCCGTTTAAACGTTAGGGCGAATTGTGCGAATTTTTGAACATTGAACCGATTGTGCAAACCGATACGGTTGATTTATCACAAATCGAAATCCTAGACCCAAATGAAAAAGTAGTACAAGTTCGGTCAGGTCAAATTATCAAAATGGATGATTTTATTGAACAGGTTTTCCAAGACCCGAAACATCCTTATGTCATGGTAAAGCGTGATGTAATGGTCGCAATTAGCGCGTTGCTTAACAGCGTATTTAAATAGTTTCACGCGCCACAAGGACGTGGCATAAAACAATTTTAACCGCCTCGCACTCGAAAGATTGCGGGGCTTTTTTTATGTCCAAAAACAGGAGAGCGAATGACAACAAACCTCACCACCACAGACCACCAAAAAGCCTTGGTGCAAATTCAACGAGTTGGCGTATCACGCTATTTATCGATACAAGCCAATGTTGAGCTAAAAGATGCCATTACAGGTTTTTCAAGTTACATCGGAAGTGATGGCAAAGCATCAACATCACCCAAAGGCATGGCAATTTATATCGCACATGAAATTAAAAAATCCTTTGGCTTTAGCGTCAAAGAAATGCCTGAACCCATGCTATCAAATTTGACCGCGCTGTTAAGTGCCATTATTCAAATTATCAATAACGGCACAAAACGAAACTTGCCACGCATCGAAATACGCCAGCAAATCAAAGACGTAATCAAGCTCAGCAAACAACAGTACGACATTATCAACGGAGGAAATCATGAGTAACGAACTCACATCACTTTCAACTTTAGCGGTCGAAATCGACGCACTAAACGAACAAGCCAACATCTTTGCCAATCAAGCCGTTATTTATGCGGCGAAAAGCGGTCAAAAATTATTGCTAGCAAAAGCACAATGCAATCACGGGCAGTTTAAATCTTGGCTTGATGAAAATTGCAAAATTCCTTATTCAACCGCGCAAAAATATATGCGCTTGGCAACTGCAAATCCTGAGTTAGTAAATTCAAATTCGCCGTCAACGGCGATTTTGCCATCCATCACACAAATGATTGAATTGCTCTCTGCTCCCGAAGAAGTCAAAACCGAAGTCACGGCAAAAATCGAAGCCGGGGAAGATGTCACGGTTAAAGAAATTCAACGCCTGAAAAAAGAAGCCGCCGAGTTGTTGGTAGAAAAAGAAGCTATACAAAGAGACCTGCTTACAACAAAAGAGCTTCTCGAATGTCAAAGCACCAAGTATCAAGCCGCAAGCCGTCAACGTGATGAACTACGCGACAATCAAGCGCAAATCATTGATGCCAAACTAGGCGAAGAACGTGCAAAGCTGATACTTGAAAATCAAGACGCAATCGCACAGGCAAAACGTGAGGCTGAAAATGCCAAAGACGAAATCGAGCGGCTCAAGAAAGACCAAGTCAAAGCGATTAAAGATGGTGTGTTCTCTGAAATCCAAAAACGGAAAACGGAAATTGACCAACTCGAATATCGCGCTGAATCTTTGCACAAACAAATGGAAGAATTACAAACCGTTCGAGATTCGTTAGATTCTCAAGTAGGCGTGTTAGCCATTCACAAAGAATCCATCAAAAACATCAAAGAAAATTTGAGTTTTATCACCGCCCATTTTGAAGAAGCCTTTTACACTCGCGAGATTCCGCCAGAAGTGCTTAACGATTGGCAAGCCATTCATCACGCGGTGTCACAAATTAAGCGGCAGATTGGTTTATGGTTCGACCAACGAGATGCCATTGAATCCGAATCGTTAATTAACAACTTAGTTGACCTTGGAACCATTTTAGAAAACGTCCAGGAGGCACATGTATGACTGAAAAGAAAAAACACAACTGGGGAAGATTCTTCACACTCCCACCTCGCCAAACCGAAGCGCAACGACTTGATAGTGAGCAGTACCGATTGATTAAAAATCGTCAGCACAACAACAAACGGATGACTGAATGATTCAACAATTTGGTCTAGCGACTTGCCTAGTAGGTGGGATGTTGTTTGCGGTCTTTTTGGTAGTTGAATGGGTCATCTGGTCAGACGATACAGATTGCAATCACGAAAACGTCACGACATTTCCACCCAAAACCTGCATTGATTGCTTGAAGGAAATTAAAGATGAGCAAAATTAGTTACAAAGAGTTAACCGATTCCGAGTTATTAAGTCTGATGTATACCCACCACGCTACACTTAAATCATCAATACGCAAACTCAAAGAACTCAAAAAAGAAGCGAAGCGACGCGGAAAACTTTGAGGGAGTTTTTATGAGTAATGTATTTTTTATGGATTCATCTAGTCTGAAAAAAATTCACGAAGTTGCAAACGAAAAATACAAACTAGGTTACAGGATGGTAAATATAAGCACAGACAAAGACGGCACGTCAGGTGTTAGGTATGTAATTTGTATGGAGCTTGCTAAAGACACGCAATAACTTTTTAAACATTCAATAACCAGCCCCGAAAGGGGATTTTTTATGACCAAAGAATTTTTAACCGTGCGTTACACGGTCGCAAAGCGCGAGGAGTAACGGTGTCCAAGCGTGTGAGTGGGCATATCTGGAAAAACCTCACGCAATCGGGGCGGCGAGACACCTCTCCTTGAAATAATTGTTAGTCGTGTCCCGTGAATTTTTTAAAACAAACCGCGTTCATTTTGGCGCGGTTTTTTTATTTTTAGGAGTAACAAACATGGTCAGTTTTGACATTAAAGAAGCCGCAGAATTTTTAAATTGCGGCGTATCAACGCTAGGACGAAAAGCAAAAGCAGGTGTAATTCCTGCCAATAAAATCGGTAAAAAATGGGTATTTATTCGAGAGCATCTTGCTGATTATGTCAGCGGTCGTTATAGTCAATCGCGTGGTTTAAGTGTGATTGATGGCGGTTTATCAACACAGGAGAACAAACAATGGCAAAAAACGGCATCTACAAGCCAAAAAACAGTAGCATCTGGTACATCGACTTCATCGACGCAAGCGGCAAGAGAGTTAGACAATCTTCTGGCACGCAAGACAAACAGAGGGCGCAAGAGCTACACGACCAGCTCAAAGCGCAATCGTGGCGAGAAAAGAAGTTAGGTGAGAAACCGAAATACACATGGCAACAGGCTGTTTTGCGTTATTTGGATGAACAAGAAAACAGCCGAACCATTGAAAATACAAAAGGCGTGTTGCGTTATTTGTGTGAACACCTCAATGACAAAACGTTAGATAGCATTACAAAGTCAGTCATCGAGGACGTTAGACTACACAAAAAATCAACAGGTGTAAAAAATAGCACGGTGAATCGCACCATGACGGTTTTACGAGCTGTCTTGAACGCGGCGCGTGAATGGGATTGGTTAGACAATGCGCCAAAAGTCAAAATGTTTTCGGATGATTCGGCAAGGGTTCGATTTTTAACGCAAGATGAAGCAAATCGATTATTGTCAGAATTACGCGGTGAATTACGAGTGATGGCAAAATTCACGCTGGCAACGGGTTTGCGTGCTTCAAATGTGATTGATTTACGTTGGTCTGAAGTAAATTTGGCGCGACGAACGGCATGGGTAAAAGCGGAAAACTCGAAAAGCGGTAAAGCAATCGCTATTCCATTGAATGACGATGCAATGCGTATTCTGCGTGAACAAATAGGCAAACATAAAGAAAAAGTGTTTGTTTATAACCAGCGTCAGTTAAGCACTAAAGAATTTACCAACGCTGTCAAACGGGCAGGGATTGAGAATTTTCGCTGGCATGATTTGAGGCATACTTGGGCAAGTTGGCATATTCAAAATGGTACGCCATTACATGTACTGAAAGAATTAGGCGGATGGTCTGACTTAAAAATGGTTTTGCGTTACGCGCATTTGAGCAGTGAGCATCTTAGTGGTTATGCGAATAATTCAAAGCAGATTAGTTTCGATGACAAAATTCTGTCATACCCACAACGAAAAACAGCTTAATTAAAATGGCTTGAAGTGGCGGAGAGTGAGGGGTTCGAACCCTCGATGGGAGTTAAAGCCCATACTCCCTTAGCAGGGGAGCGCCTTCAGCCTCTCGGCCAACTCTCCGAAGTTACTTACTAATCTTCGATTTGAAATGAAGAGTCAGAAAAATTCTGCTCTTTTTTGATTCGGTCGTAAATTTCTTCACGATGAACTGAAACTTCTTTTGGTGCATTCACACCAATGCGGACTTGATTGCCTTTAACGCCTAAAACAGTGACTGTGACTTCGTCACCGATCATCAATGTTTCTCCAACTCTACGAGTCAAGATAAGCATAATTAACTCCCTCTAATAATTTGAACTCTTCGCTGCCGAAGTAGCGAAGAACAATCAAGACCGCGAAAGTATAACAAAATATGAAAAATAATAAAGTGTAAATTACATTTACGCTTGTTCTAATCCGAATGCACTATGTAACGAACGCACTGCAAGCTCTAAATACTTTTCATCCACCACGACAGAAATTTTAATTTCAGATGTCGCAATCATTTGAATGTTAATGCCTTCGTCAGCAAGCGTTTTAAACATCGTACTAGCAATTCCTGCATGTGAACGCATACCCACGCCGACAATCGATACTTTAACAATGTTGTTATCAGCCGACACTTTTCGCGCACCTAAGTCGGTACAAATTGACTCTAAAATTGTTTTCGCTCGCGCAAAATCATTACGATGTACCGTAAAAGTAAAATCAGTCGTCGCATCAGCGGCAATATTTTGCACAATCATATCGACTTCGATATTTGCATCCGCAATCGGGCCTAAAATTTTAAACGCAATCCCTGGCAAATCAGG
>CAIVBX010000281.1 GCA_903904275.1 uncultured Pseudomonadota bacterium | reverse complement strand
GTGAATAACGTGATTTCACTCGCGTCTGTGCCAGTGATTTTAGATAAAGGCGGCGAATTCTATCGTGATTTCGGTATGGGACGCTCACGCGGCACATTGCCATTGCAATTAGCAGGAAATTTGAAACACGCAGGTTTAGTGGAATTAGCTTTTGGTGCGACATTGCGCGAAGTGCTTATCGATTTTGGCGGAGGAAGTGCGACGGGCAAACCAATTCGCGCGGTTCAAGTTGGCGGCCCGCTAGGTTCATATTTGCCTGAATCGCAATTTGATACGCCACTTGATTATGAAGCCTTTGCCGCAATTTGGGCAGTTTTAGGACATGGCGGAATTGTCGCATTTGATGAAACCGTTGATATGGCACAAATGGCAAAATACAGTATGGAATTCTGCGTTGAAGAATCGTGCGGAAAATGTACGCCTTGCCGAATCGGTTCAACACGCGGTTATGAAGTGATGGATGAAATTGTTGCAAAACGCGATTTAGATAAAAACATTCCGTTACTACGTTCACTTTGCGACACGATGTTAAACGGTTCGCTTTGTGCGATGGGTGGCATGACTCCGTATCCAGTGCTAAGTGCGCTCAATCATTTCCCTGAAGATTTTGGTATCAAAGCCGCTTAAAAAAGGACACTAAAAATGAGCATTGACAAAGACAAAGATTACGGCACGCCAGCAAGTGCTTCCACTGAATTAGTTAATTTGGAAATTGACGGCTTCAAAGTAACCGTTCCAGCGGGAACTTCTGTCATGCGTGCGGCAGCAAGCATCGGCATTGATATTCCAAAACTTTGCGCGACTGACAGCATCGAACCATTTGGTTCATGCCGCTTGTGTGTTGTTCAAATCGAAGGCGGACGCGGTTTGCCTGCTTCATGTACGACACCTGTTTTTGAAGGAATGAAAGCCGTTACGCAAAACCAAAAACTCGCTGACGTGCGTCGCGGTGTGATGGAATTGTACATTTCTGACCATCCGTTAGATTGCTTAACGTGTGCGGCAAACGGTGATTGTGAATTACAAGATATGGCGGGCGCAGTCGGTTTGCGTGAAGTGCGTTATAAACCTGTTGAAACCCATTTGGGCGCGACGAAAGATACATCAAATCCGTATTTCACCTTTGACCCAAGTAAATGTATCGTTTGTCAACGTTGCGTGCGTGCTTGTGAAGAAACACAAGGTACTTTTGCTTTAACGATTGACGGACGCGGCTTTGATTCAAAAGTGTCACCAGGTCAAAATCAAGATTTTTTAAGTTCTGAATGTGTATCATGTGGCGCGTGCGTTCAAGCGTGTCCAACCGCTACGTTGATTGAAAATAACGTCATCGAAAACGGTCAACCTGAACACGCGATTATCACAACTTGCGCGTATTGCGGCGTAGGTTGTTCATTCCGTGCCGAAATGAAAGGCGAGCAAGTCATTCGCATGGTGCCAGACAAAAATGGTCAAGCTAACCACGGTCATTCTTGTGTGAAAGGACGTTTTGCATTCGGTTACGCAACGCATAAAGACCGTATCACAAAACCGATGATTCGCGCCAGCATTCAAGATGCATGGAAAGAAGTTTCTTGGGAAGAAGCGATTAGCTACGCAGCATCTGAAATCAAACGTATCCAAGCTAAATACGGTAAAGAATCTGTTGGCGGTTTAACGTCATCACGTTGCACCAACGAAGAAGCGTATTTAGTGCAAAAATTGATTCGCGCAGGTTTTGGAAATAATAACGTCGATACTTGTGCGCGGGTTTGCCATTCACCGACGGGCTACGGGTTAAAACAAACTCTCGGCGAAGCCTCTGGTACACAAAATTTTGATTCCATCATGAAAGCCGACGTGATTGTGGTCATGGGTGTAAATCCCACTGACGGACATCCTGTTTTCGGTTCGCAAATGAAAAAACGTTTGCGTCAAGGTGCGAAACTTATCGTGATTGACCCACGAGAAATTGATTTGGTGAAATCGCCACACATTCAAGCGGATTACCATTTGAAATTGCGTCCAAGTACCAACGTTGCAATCGTGAATGCGTTGGCGCATGTTGTGGTTTCTGAAGGATTGGTTGACGAAGAATTTGTGAAAGCGCGTTGCGACATGGCTTCATTCAATAAATGGCGCACGTTTGTTGCTGATGAACGTCATTCACCAGAAGCGACCGAATCAATTACAGGTGTTCCAGCGGCTGACATTCGAGCGGCGGCGCGTTTATACGCAACAGGTGGAAATGCGGCATTCCATTATGGTTTAGGTGTAACCGAACACAGCCAAGGTTCAACAACGGTTATCGGCATTGCAAATTTAGCGATGGCAACGGGCAACATTGGACGTGACGGCGTGGGTGTGAATCCATTACGCGGTCAAAACAACGTGCAAGGTTCGTGCGATATGGGTTCATTCCCGCATGAGTTGCCTGGTTATCGTCATGTGGCTGATCCTGCAACCCATGATTTATTTGAAAAAGCGTGGAACGCAACATTAAGCACCAATCCAGGTTTGCGAATTCCAAATATGTTCGATGCCGCGTTAGATGGCACATTCATGGGCTTATATTGCGAAGGCGAAGACATCGCGCAATCTGACCCAGATATTACGCACGTTCATTCGGCGTTACAGAAAATGGAATGCGTGATTGTGCAAGATATTTTCTTGAACGAAACCGCAAAATTCGCACACGTTTTCTTACCAGGTGCATCGTTCCTCGAAAAAACAGGCACCTTCACGAACGCAGAACGCCGTATTTCGCCAGTTCGTAAAGTCATGCGTCCGCTTGCAGGTTATGCCGATTGGGAAGTGACGCAATTGTTATCAAACGCGCTCGGTTATCCAATGAATTATTCAGATCCTTCTGAAATCATGGACGAAATTGCCAGTTTAATTCCAAGTTTCACGGGCGTGAGCTATTCGAAAATTGACGAATTAGGCAGTGTTCAATGGCCTTGCAACGATGAAACACCTGACGGTACGCCTGTTATGCACACGAAAGAATTCTTGCGTGATGACGGTAAAGGCTTGTTCATGTTGACGGAATATGTGCCAACAATTGAAAAAGTGACTCCAATGTATCCGTTGATTTTGACTACAGGTCGAATTTTGGCGCATTACAACGTGGGCGCACAAACTCGTCGCACAGGTAACGTAGCGTGGAATCCTGAAGATTTGTTGGAAATTCACCCGCACGATGCTCAAAACCGTGGCATCAATGATGGTGATTCGGTCGGTATTAAAAGCCGCGCTGGTGAAACCGTGTTGCACGCGATTGTGACTGACAGAGTGCAACCTGGTGTCGTTTATACCACGTTCCATTTCCCAGAATCGGGCGCAAATGTAATTACAACGGATAACAGCGATTGGGCAACAAACTGCCCTGAATATAAAGTCACGGCTGTGCAAATCACAAAAGTGACCAAAGATTCGGATTGGCAACAAGGTTATCGCGCTTTCACTGAAAATCAACTTGATTTGTTAGCGCAAGCGGCAAATGTCTAACGATGAATTTCTAGCGTCGATTTTAGAAATGGGCTGGTCGAGTTACCAGTCCGTTTCGGTTGAGCGTTTCAAAAATGATGAGCATTCGATAGTTGATGATTTTGTTGCAGAAGAAGCGCCTGTTGTTCTGATGTATAACGGCGTGTCCCACGTCGTTATGCTGGCGACCCCAACGAATTTAGAAGATTTTGCACTCGGTTTTAGTTTAACTGAAGGCATTATTGCTCATGCATCAGAATTGGAATCGGCAAAAGTTTATCAGCGTTCAAACGGTATCGAAGTTCAAATCAAAATTCCCGAAGCACGTTTTCAATGTCTTACTGATAAAGGACGTAATTTAACAGGTCGCACAGGTTGTGGTTTATGCGGTGCGACAACGTTAAAACAAGCGATTAAACCACCACGTTCTGTGTCAGGTGATTTGAAAATTACGGCAACGCAATTAACAACCGCACTGCAAAATCTTTCTCAACATCAAAAACTCAATCAAATTACAGGGGCAATTCATGCTGTGACGTGGGTTGAACCTGAAAAAGGCATTGTCGAATTACGCGAAGATGTGGGGCGGCATAATGCGCTGGATAAGTTGATTGGTTCATTGCTAAAACGTAACACAGATTTCAGTGCAGGTTTTATGATTACGACGAGCCGTGCGAGTTATGAAATGGTGCAAAAAGCCACCGCTGTAGGTGTGACAATTTTAGTCGCAATTTCAGCTCCAACCGCGTTAGCTATTCGATTGGCACAAGAATCAGGTTTAACGTTAATAGGGTTTGCGCGAGATAATTCTTGCGTGATTTACAGTCATACTCAAAGGTTTATAAAATGAAAAAAATAATTTTAGCTACCGTTTTAATCGGTTTATCGTTTGGCGCAGTGGCTGAACAACCTGTTGGTGATTACAAAAATTGGAGATTGCTTTCAGTTTCTCATCGCACAGATAAACACACATTGAGAGCCATTTTAGGTAACGATACCGCAATTGAATCTGCACGCGCGGGTAAATTCAATGCGTGGGCAGAAGGCAGTATTTTAGCGAAAGTGAAATGGAAAGAATCCATTCATAAAAATTGGGCAGCCGCGATTGTTCCTGATGAATTTGAAGCAGCCGAAGCGATGGTCAAAGATTCTAAAAAATACGCAACAACAGGCGGCTGGGGGTTTGGAAAATGGCAAGAAGGAAATTTAGTCATGTTTGATGAAACTAAATCCAAAGAATGTTTTGCTTGTCATACGGCAGCAGAACAGAAAAATGATTATGTTTTCACCCATTCAGCGTTGCAATAAAACGGGAGAATAAAAATGAGTTCAAAGATTGAAAAATTAGTCAAAATGGCAAATGACATCAGCAATTTTTTTGATGCTGACCCAGATAAAACCGTTGCGGCACAAGGTGTTAAAAATCACATTTCGCGTTCGTGGGAATTACGAATGCGTGAGGCGATTGTTGACCATGTTAAAAATCATAACGGAGAAGGTTTGTCCCCGTTAGCAAAAACAGCGGTTTCACAAATTACGGTTTAATTTTTGATTCTAGCCAATCTGTCCACGACGAAAAATTGTTACCTTTCGTTGTGGATAATTTCAAGATTTTAATTTTCGGGTTCACTTTTCGCGCAAATTCTTCACAGCGTTCAACATCAAAATCAACATACGGCAACAAATCAATTTTAGTGATAATCATCAAATCTGCTGCGTGAAACATATCGGGGTATTTCAACGGTTTATCTTCGCCTTCTGTCACTGAAAGCACAACAACTTTGTGTGCTTCGCCCAAATCAAACGATGACGGACAAACTAGATTTCCGACATTCTCAATTGCCAAAAAGCTATTGGCTTGCACACCTAAATTTTGAACTGCTTGTCCAATTCCATGCGCGTCTAAATGGCACATTCGCCCCGTGTTAATCTGCAATGCTTTTGCACCCGTGGCACGAATTCTATTTGCATCATTTTCCGTTTGTTGGTCGCCTTCAATTACGGCAATCGGGAATTTATCTTTTAATGCTTTAATTGTTTCAACTAATAATGTCGTTTTGCCAGCTCCAGGACTAGACACTAAATTCAAAACAAAAATGTTATTTTTTTCAAAATACGACCGATTTTCGGTGGCATAAGTGTTATTTTTATTTAATAAATCTAATTCAACTTGAACCAAACGCGCATTTTCAGCAGGCGTATGTTGTTCATGTGAATGATGATGCGACGTTAATAAATCTACTTTTGACGAAAGCGGACTAAATTTCCCCGTTAGATTACTGCAACCACAAATTCCACACATTTAAATCACCTCTATTATGTAATTTTCATTTCTAATCTAAAATTTAAAATCTGTATTCCAAAGAAAGTAAGAGCCAAATTTTTGTCCTGTGCGAAATTCGCCACCAGCTTCTTTTCCTTTAGCCGTTAGATAATGTTTGTTTTCACGAAGTTCTAAATATCCAAAGCTAACCATTTTTTCCATTAACTCATCTGTTTTGAGTCCTAATTCTTTTGCTAATTTGGATGAAGTCAATTTTTCTGTTGAACCATTTGTTTTCGTTTTTTGTTCGGTTTCAACATCAACACGCTCCAATGAAATACGCACTTCTTCACTTATCCGAATAATTCGTTGTGCTTCTTCGTAAGCATCTTGATAAAGTTCAACATCATCGCTACGACGAATTAAAACGCCCATTTCATTATTATTTATTTGACTAAATTCATAAAGATTGAGACTTGTTATGATGCAAAGTTCTTCGTTCATGTAACACTTTGCGTGTAAATTTTTGCAAAAACTGGTTCTGATATAAGTTAGTTCTTTAAGCCAATTTATTTCTTCTGGAAGTTGTTATTACGCTAACAAATCAAAATCGTTATCAGCAACCGCATTCGGTTCACGCAATAAATTCACAAAATCAAACAAGTTTCGGTCTGCTAATTGCGACGGCGCGACATTTTGCAAGCTAGTAAAAATCGTTTCCAAACGTCCAGGAAATTGTTTGTCCCACGTTTTGAGCATTTCTTTCATGGCTTTGCGTTGTAAATTTTCCTGCGAACCGCACAAATTGCACGGAATAATTGGGAAATTTTTAAATGTCGCAAAACGTTCAATTTCTTTTTCTCGAACATACGCTAGCGGACGAATAATGATATTTTTTTTGTCGTCGCTAAGTAATTTAGGCGGCATCGCTTTGAGTTTTCCACCGTAAAAAATGTTCAAAAAGAACGTTTCTAAAATATCGTCACGATGATGACCAAGCGCAATTTTGGTAATTCCATTCGCTTCGGCATAACCATAAAGCGTACCGCGTCGCAAACGCGAACATAAACCGCACGTTGTTTGACCTTCTGGAATTACGCGCTTAACCACGCTGTAAGTGTCTTTTTCGATGATGTGATACGGCACGCCAATGGATTCTAAATAACGAGGTAAAACTTCATCAGGAAAACCAGGTTGTTTTTGGTCTAAATTCACCGCAATCAATTCAAATTTCACAGGCGCGGTTTTTTGCAAATTGAGCAAAATATCAAGCATTGTGTAGGAATCTTTGCCACCCGATAAACACACCATAATTTTGTCGCCATCTTCAATCATATTGAAATCAGCAATCGCATCACCGACACTGTGACGCAAACGTTTTTGTAATTTGTTGAATTGGTAACGTGTTTTTTGGTTTAAATCGGAATTTTCAGACATAAAAAGAAAGCGAAGTAAAAAAGGAAAAGGTTCAAGACAAAAAATCTTGAACCTTTTGTTTTGACTTGAAAAAGAAAAAATTAACCGTTGTAACGTTGGAAAATCAGCGTTGCATTCGTGCCGCCAAAACCAAAACTGTTCGACATAATTGTGTTTAGAGTGACATTGTCTTGGCGTTCACGAACAATTGGAATACCTGCCGCGCCTGCATCTAAATTGGTGATGTTAGCTGATGCGCTCAAGAAGTTGTTTTGCATCATGAGCAATGAATAAATCGCCTCATTCACGCCTGCTGCACCTAACGCATGACCTGTAAGTGATTTAGTTGAACTCACCCAAGGCACATTTTCACCACCGAACACAGCACGCAAGGCTTCCAATTCTCTGGTATCACCAACGGGCGTACTTGTCCCATGAGCGTTGACATAATCAATTTTACCGTCAATGGTCGCCATTGCTTGTTGCATACAACGCACTGCGCCTTCACCCGAAGGTTGAACCATATCATAACCGTCCGAAGTCGCGCCATAACCAACGAGTTCAGCATAAATTTTTGCGCCGCGTGCTTTGGCATGTTCAAGTTCTTCAATGACTAAAACACCGCCCCCGCCTGAAATCACAAAACCGTCGCGGCTTTCATCGTAAGGACGTGACGCGGTTGTTGGCGTGTCATTGTATTTTGAAGACATTGCGCCCATCGCATCGAATAACACGGACATTGTCCAATGGACTTCTTCTCCACCACCTGCAAACACCACGTCTTGTTTGCCCATTTGGATTAGCTCCATTGCGTGACCAATGCAATGTGCGCTGGTTGCACACGCTGACGTAATCGAATAATTCACGCCTTTGATTTTAAACGGCGTTGCTAAACAGGCTGTATTTGTACTCGACATCGAACGAGGCACACGATAAGGTCCTACTTGTTTTACGCCTTTGCTACGCAAAATATCAGCAGCTTCAACGACATTTGCTGTCGAAGGACCGCCTGAACCCATGACTAAACCAGTGCGAAAATTTGAAATTTCACTTTCTTCTAAACCTGAATCGTCGATAGCTTGTTGCATTGCAACGTAATTGAATGCCGCACCATCGCCCATAAAACGACGAATTTTGCGGTCGATTAAATCGTCTAATTCGATTTTAATTGAACCTTCGACTTGACTACGCAAGCCCATTTCTTTGTACGTTTCAGAAAAAACGATACCAGAACGCCCGTTTTTCAAAGACTCAACGACTTCTTGTTGATTATTTCCGATGCTAGAGACAATGCCTAAACCAGTAACTACCACGCGCTTCATTGTTTTTTACCCTTAAAAATTTTCTGTCGAAGTAAATAAGCCCACGCGCAAATCGGTGGCTTCATAAATGACTTTTCCGTCAACTTCCATTGTCGCGTCTGCAATCCCCATCACCAATTTACGCATAATCACACGCTTCAAGTTCACCCGATAAGTGACTTTTTTAGCTGTCGGTAAAACTTGCCCTGTGAATTTTACTTCACCGACACCTAAAGCCCGACCTTTCCCAGGTCCCCCCATCCAGCATAAATAAAAGCCAACGAGTTGCCACATCGCATCAAGTCCTAAACATCCTGGCATCACAGGATCACCTTGAAAATGGCAATCAAAAAACCATAAATCAGGTGTAATGTCGAGTTCAGCAATAATCTCGCCTTTGCCGTAATTGCCACCTTCGTCAGAAATATGCGTGATTCTATCTATCATTAACATATTCGGCAAAGGAAGGAGGCCTCAGTCATCAAAAGCAATCACGGCGAGAACGTCTCCATCGGCTCATCCATCCAGATCACGCGTGCCGGCGACAAGGAGAGCCATGAATAC
>CAIVBX010000280.1 GCA_903904275.1 uncultured Pseudomonadota bacterium | reverse complement strand
ATTAAAAGCAAAAATAAAAGCCGCCGCAAAACAAAATCAGCAGTCAATGAATGCGGAAATTATTAAACGGCTTGAAGCTAGTTTTGCATATCGCAACATCGAAATTACAGACGAAGAATTGCTGGTAGTGCTGGCTGAGAGATTTAAGAATATCAATCTGCGTGAAATGAAACTTGGCAAACGGATTTCAAAATCAGATGATTTTGAATGCGAATAATCCGAACTGTTTTTAGTAAGCAATATGCAATCTGCCTAACTTTTGCTCAATTGCCAAAATCATTACTTGCTTTGCAATTTCACGCTCAACACCGTTTTCGCATAACGCTCTGAAAATTTCATTATGTACGGCTTTACGATGCGCTTCATTTTCGGTGCGTTCACGTTCTTGACGCTCTTGCTCTTCTTGTTCGCGTGCAATTCGTTCACGTTCTGCTTTGGCGGCTTGTTCAGCGCGTTGTTCCGCCTCTTGCGCTCTACGTTCAGCATCCTTCTTTTCGCGTTCATGTTGTTCTTGCTGTGCTTTGAGTGCATTGGCGACTGCTTGTGCTTCGCGTTCTTGCCGTTGCTGTTCTTCTGCACGCTCACGTTCTGCTTTGTCGTGAACTTCTTTTTGCTTGCGTAAATCGAAAAGCTCATTGTCAATCAATGCCGCGTCCCAATCTGCCAGAAATTGCGCTTTTTCCTGCTCTTCTCGTGCAAGGCGTTCTTCTTCCTCGCGCTTTTCGCGTTCGATGCGTTCTTGTTCAGCCTCCCACTCGGTTAATGGACGACGATGATGGTCGGCAATTTCACGCACGCCTTTTTCGAATTCTTTGCGAAACGTTAAATCTTTTTCGATGACCCGCTTGGCATCGGCGGCGAGTTGTTTTGACGCATCGAGCGCAGGTTTGATGCACTTGATAATTTGTGCTGCGTGAGAACGGCAAGCATCACGTCCTTTCGCAGTGGTCATGTCGAAAACAAGGCTACCTGCTTGTTGGGCGATTTTCTGAATTAACGCCGCTGGTTCATCGTGATGAACTGCAACATCGTTAATATCGATTTGCACACGCGGTAATTGTGCGATTTCAATAATCGGTGCATCGCTCGGTTTGAATGCAACGGTATTGGAATCTTCGTTTTCAAGTAAGTGCAAATAGTCTTCAGCAAGTTGAATCCGCTTTTTCATGAAGTCAACGTCATCAACAGGAATCACAATTGTTGCATAGTGCAATCTTGGTACACCGTCATTGGGTTTTGGGTCAAAGCTGACAAAGTAAGACGTTTTCGAACCGCTAAACAATTGTTGAGCGCAAACTTGCCAGTAATAATTTGGCACAATCGCTTTTAAACTTTGCGCGTCTTTGATTTGCAAATACGATTCGTGAATTTCGCGGTTGTACGGGCATTTCACTTCGACCGTGGCAACGATTTGATTTAACAAGTTTTCGATAATCCCATCAGGATGAGCAACGCAGTTTTCACCATACCGCAAACAGATTTGGTTTTCGCCTGTGTACTTCACATTCAAATCGGTTATTTTCATGAGCGTTTCAATGGCTAACGATTCAAATTTATTGCCGTGTTCAGTCGCTTTGGTTGAAAAATGATTGAATGTTCCGTTTTTACGATTTTCAAATTTTCGCTGTACATAGTTTTGTCCCGCCGTTGGCAGTGCATTCATTTCAGGATGTGACAT
>CAIVBX010000279.1 GCA_903904275.1 uncultured Pseudomonadota bacterium | reverse complement strand
TTTTATACATTATAAAACCTACAGTCATGTCCACATTCCAGCTTGGGCAACTAACGGGACTTCCTGTATTGGGCAGTATTTCAATGAAAAACAACCCTGTTGATTTTGAAAAACACAAGCGAGATCTTATTTGGTATTATTTTGTAGTATCTGGGCTTGTAACGATTTATTGTGTGTTCATGACGATTGAAATTTTATCAATAGATTTATCCCGTGTCTTCGACGCATTTCATGGACTACTTTGAATAAGGTAATAAAATAAATGAGTACCATTGAGAGAGCTTTAAATAAAGCTAAAAATGAGGATGAAAAATCTTTTATTTCAAGTGATTTGACTAGCCAAATTACAGATGAAAATCGTAATCTGGAGAACAATTCTGTTAATTTCCAAAAAACAATGTTTGTTAAAGATGACACTACGGATAATCTGAAAAAAAACACAACAGAAACACCTGAAATTCAGCATATCGATTGGGATCATTTAGCTAGCCTTGGTTTTGTGACACCTAGTAAAAATTCAGATGCAACAGCTCAGGAAGAATATCGTAATATCAAACGTCCATTACTAAATAATGCTTTCGGTGTTGGAAGTATCGGAATCAATCGATCTAATTTGATATTGGTAACAAGTAGTGTTCCTGGTGAGGGAAAAACGTATTCAACGATAAATTTAGCATTAAGCATTGCAAATGAACGAGATAAAAAAGTGTTACTTATCGATGCAGATGTTGCCCGCCCGTCAATTTCAAAAGCACTTGGCATTAAGTCTTCACCAGGGTTAATTGAATATCTTGAAGGTCAAGCAGTTGATTTCTCAGATATTATATTAAAAACAAATATGCCTGGTCTCAGTATTATCCCAGCTGGTAAACAACATAAACATTCAACTGAATTATTAAGTAGTAATAGAATGATTCAATTAACAGAACAATTGAGTAGTAGGTATCCAGATAGATTAGTTATTTTTGATTCACCACCTTTACTTGCAGCCACTCAAGGTGAAGTTTTAGCGGGTTTAGTCGGACAAGTTGTATTAGTTGTCGAAGCGGAAAAAACGCCTCAAAGCATGGTTATGGCATCGGTTGGTAAATTAGTTTTTTGTGATATTGTTTTATTACTACTTAATAAAACTAAGACGACAGAAGTTAATCATTATGGATACGGGACGTATGGTCATTGATTTTGTTACCCGAAAAGGAACATTCAATACACTTTCTTCGTTTATTAAATACGCAAGTTTTATAATACTTGGTTATAGTCATTTTGCTCATGCTTTTAATCTTCGGATTGAACCGTTGACTTACGATATTACCGCTACACCATCTATATCAACACAAGAAATCTATTCAGATAACATCAATTTAGCACCATCTGGAAAAGAACAATCTGCATTTGTCACTGATATTAGCCCTGGTATTTCAATTATTGGACAGTCGGCGCGTTCAAGCCTAAATCTAAATTATAAAATGCAGAATTTGTACAATGCAGGTGGAAATAATGATTTAAAAACCTTGAATCAATTGCAATATAATTCAAAAACTGCATTGATTCAAAACGTATTATTATTAGATTCTCAAAGCTCAATCAGTCAACAAAATACCAGTAGTAACAATGCTATTAACGATAATATTTCTGGTGGAGCAGGTAGTACAACTGTAACAACATTTGGGTTGTCGCCATATTGGCTGCCTCGATTTGGAAACTATGCGAATGGCAGCGTCCGTGTAAATTTTAATACTGTATCAACAGATAAATCGCTAAATAACCAAAACACAACAAACGCGCTTTCTGATACAAAAACACTTGCTGAAATTATTCAATTGAATAGTGGTTCAGAATTTCAACAAATTAACTGGAATCTGAACCACAATAATTCGGTGAATTACAGAGACAATGGCGATGATGTTAAATTTCAAAATTCCAATATGTTGGTAAGAACATATATCAATCAATATTTTAATGTTTTTGTAAATGGCGGTTACAGTAATAATTCGTTTAAAACGAATACTAATTCTAGTCAAAATGGCACGTTTTATACATTTGGAGGGCAATGGAAACCTAGTCAATTATATAGTGTTGAAGTTGGCGGTGGTAATAATAGCCATATAACCATTAGCGTTGCACCAATTAATCGTTTAACTTGGACGACAACTTTTAATAATAATTCTGTAGGCTTAAATTCAGGAAAAACATGGCAAACAGCATTAAATTATCAAACAAGCCATTCAAATTGGTCGTTGACGCACGAAAATGACACAACCACAGCACAAGAAATTTTATTGCAGCAAAAGATTTTTAATGTGCAAGATGGAGCGGGAAACACTATTTTCGATCCCGTGACAAATCAAGCCATACAACGTGCAATTAACATTCCTACATTAACAAACGATGTCATTGTTAGACAAAAATGGGATTTTTCAACGTCTTATACCACTGGAAAAAGCACAATCAATTTGAATGCTTTTAATGAAGATAGATCTTTTCAGCGCACTGCAACGAATCAAGTAGTTAAAGGAATTAGCGCGACATGGAATTGGCAATTTGCAAGTAAAACAAGCGCTTATGTTCGCCCTTTGTGGCAACAAACAGACAGTGGTTTGAATTCTAAAAATGATAGATATGATTTTACGATAGGTATAAATGAATCTATTACCAGTCAAATTAACGGTAAATTAGAATTTAGACATTTAAATCAAATAACAGATTTATCCTCCACAAATAGTTATCAAGAAAATCGGGCTACAGCTAGCTTGTTCATGAGGTATTAAAACGATGTATGACATTTTTTATAATTTAAATAAAAAGCCGTTTCAGCTAAATGCTGACACCGATTTCTTTTTTAATAGTGAAGTGCATGGTAGAGCATTAGCCTACATGAATTATGGTTTGAAGCAGGGTGAAGGATTTGTCATTGTGATTGGCAAGCCTGGAACGGGAAAAACTATGTTGGTAAAGGAACTTGTTAAAAGTTTCAATTCCAATCATTTAACCATTGGAGTCATTGTTTCATCACAAATTGGTGCTTACGATTTGTTGAAAATAATTTCAGAAACCTTTCATATTCCACATAATGGCGAAGACAAAGCGACACTTTTAACAAAAATTTATCAATTTTTTGTTCAGCAAGAAAAAGAAGGCAAACGGGTTTTGATGATTGTAGATGAAGCCCAAAATCTTCCCAAAGATTCGCTAGAAGAATTGCGAATGCTGACGAATTTTGAATTAAATACAAAACCGCTATTTCAAATTTTTCTAGTGGGACAGCCTGAACTAAGTGGCACATTGTTTTTGCCTGAAATGGAGCAACTTAGACAACGTGTTGTTGCGACATATCAATTAAAGCCGTTAAACACAGAAGAAACTAAAAATTACATCATATTTCGATTATTGAAAGCGGGTTGGATGCAAAATCCACAATTTGATGATGATACTTTTGAACATATTTGCAATTATACTAAAGGGATTCCTAGACGAATCAATACATTATGCGATAGAGTTTTGTTGTTTGGCTATCTCGAAGAATTAAAAATTATCGATTCGGATGTGATTAAAAAAGTCATCAATGAAATTGAAGACGAATCATCTGTTATGCGAGACGAATTTCACGATGAAACAGATTTAACACATATTGAACATTTCACTCCTGACGTAAATGGTTCACTTCAAGAGCGTATTGCAACATTAGAAAAAACTGTTTCAACGTTGCAAAACACATTGAACAAAGAACGCGCTTTGCTACGCAAAGCCATTCTAATTCAACTGGATATGAATGATATTTTCGAGTAATAAAAATTTATAATACCGAAAATATCAGCATAAATATAAAAGCAACGATTAAAAATAAAGTAAAAATTCCTTTTTTACTTAAACCGCGCCACATTGCAAAAAACTCTGCTTTTAACGCCTGTTTTTTATTGTCAGCTCGCCAAAGACGTTTTAATTTTCCACCCCAACTGTTTTTTTCAATTTGCGCGGCTTCTTCGGTTAAAATTTTTTCAATTTGTTCATTTAATGAGGGTTGCGTCATCTTCGTAAATCCCACTGAGTTTGCGTTTAAATTCATTCGTAATCATGCCCGCATCTTGGCGACTTTTTATCACACGCGGTGTAATTAACACGACGAGTTCAATTTTATTACCTTCTTTATCCGTGTTACCAAATAAAGACCCTAAAACAGGTACGTCATGCAGAAATGGTATTCCGCCGCCGTTGTTTGTATTTTTATCTTTAATTAAACCACCTAAAACAATCGATTCGCCACTTTGAACTACTACCGAGCTGTCAATTTCTCGTGTTGAAATTCTTGGATTGACTTCACCATTTACAAGACCCGCCGCTACATCTTCTACGCTTTGAGTGACATCCATCATGACTAAACCGTTGGCATTAACACGCGGTTTAATTTTGAGTTTTACGCCTGTTTTACGTTGTTGGTTTTGCGTTAAAGCCGTAGTACCTGTACTGCCGCTACCTGTAATTCCTGCAATTCCTACCGTTCCAGTTGATAATGAAATTTCATCACCTACTTGAATGCTCGCCTCCTGATTATTAAGCACCATAAGGGATGGCGATGAAATTACATTGACGTTATTGATACTGGCTTGAGCATTCAGAATCGCACCAATGTCATTAGAATTACTTAAAAAAGAATAACCAAATCCACCTGTTGCTGCGGTAGCCGCAGCCTTAGCGATGTTGTCTGTTGAAAGCGTACCTAATCCGCTGCTATTAGCCGAATTTGTGCCGCCACTGTTGTGATTAAAATACCATTGCAGTCCATATTTCAATGTGTCTGTTAGCGTGACTTCAACAATCGTAGCATCAACCAAAACCTGCAATGGCATAACATCTAATTGGTTAATAATTGGTCTAATTACTTCATATTCTTGTGCAGTGGCAACAACAATTAAACTGTTATTCGCGTCATCGGCAATTATTCGCACATCACCGACATTCGACACTTTTGCATCGCCTGTTCCACCGCTAGACGTGGAACGTTGAGGTGTTGTTTTTTTCGTATCAGATGATTTATCTGTTTTATCCGTTTTATTTGTTAAAGAAGCCGATTTTTTACCCCCTGCTAATTTTGGCGATTTTTCACTACGCGAGGAACCATTACCAAAAATATCATTCAACGTCGCCGCAAGTTCAACAGCATCAACATGTTGAACTTTATAAACATTTACGCCGCCACCAGTGGTTGAATTCGCGCGATCTAAACGTGTTACCCATTGTTCAATATCTTTTAAATAACGTGCTTGATGCGTAATAGCTAAAACGGCATTTAATCGTTCAATCGAAATAAATTTAAAAAATTGGTCGTCTTCACTTTTGACTTTTTTGTAAAACACCTCGTCAAGTTCTTTAATCAATGTTTCAGCATCGACATGAGCAAGCGGAAATAATGCAAATGAACGTCCTTTTAAAATGTCGATGTCAAATGTGTTCACCATATCCATGATTCGCGCTAATTCGTCGGCAGCACCAGAAACAACTAGCAAATTACGGTGATTATCAACTGTCAAAAGCGTTTTTTCGTGCAGCAACGGTTTGATTAAATCTGCGATGTTATCAACAGATACATTTTTCACAGGAATGACACGCATTTGATACCCAAATTTTCCACCTCGATTTGAACTGAAATTCGCGCTATATAAGGCTTCATTTAACAGTTCAATGTGATAAATTCCACCGTCTTTAACTAAAGCGGCATTATTCATACTTAAAACCATTTCTAATGTTGGCAATAATTCTTCTTTACTTAGTGGATGCGTAGTTTGAAGCGTCACTTTGCCGACAACTTTCGGACTTAAAACATAGTTTTGACCCAAAATATCACTTAAAACCACCTTTGCGACTTCACCTAAATCTGCCTCATCAAAATTTAAACTAAATTCACCTTTGCTTTTTTTGCCAATGGCATCTTGTGCATTCTGTTCAATTGAAGGTGGAATATCTTTGGCGTAATCAGAACTGGGAAATAACTCATTTTTTGGTTTAGGTGCGTCATTTGCCACTATTTTGTTTTGTAATTGCGGAATCGATTCACTAGGCATTGGAGCGTGTGACGTGATTGGCAATTTAGCACGTTTTGGATTCAATAATTCACAGCCAGATAATGTAGTGAAACTTAAAATGGCAGCGGTTAAAGCGGTAATTTTTTGGGTTGAGTTCATTTTTTAAGGATTTTCAATGTTATCAATATCGACAGTATTTTCGTCTGGTAAATCATCTGTTTTTTTCGGCACATTAGGCGATGTACTTTGTTCAACTTTTGGTTGTACAGGCTGTGGGGAATGTGGCTGATTTGTCGTTTGTGGTGGCACACTAGCTGTTTTAGGTTTCACCTTCCGTAATAATAGCGTTTTCGATTCTTCTGCTTGTATTAGCGTTACTGTGTCCGTATGTATTGCAGCAATTTTCCAGCCATCTAAATTGTCACCTTTTTTTAATTTTCGATAATTATCTTTTTCAATTTTTCCATTAGTGCGATTAAAAAATGCGGTAATTCCTTTGGGAGAACTAAAAATCCCCGTTAAATCCCAAACAAACTGTTCTATTTTCTTTTGCGGTTCACTTGGTGTGTTTTCAGGTTCGGGTTCTGTTACAGGTTTGCGTCCGCTGACAAATAAAGGACGATCAACTAAATCAGGATAATTATCTTCGCTAGTTTCTGTCAACGCGGCTAACGTAGGTAAATCTTCCATTTCAATATTTTCAATTTGAGCTTGTTTTTTCTCAAATGTGGAGGTTTCTGTTTCTGAATACCATTCACCCGCCAAAACTGTGATGAATAAGAAATTTAACGCAATCAAAACAAAAAGAGTTGGACGATTCATGCAGCAGGAGATTTCATGAAACTAATGGCTTGAAAATTCACACTCAATTCATTGCTAGGGTCAATTTGATGTGTCACTTTATTTCTCACACCACGCATTGGTCTAATATCAATTTGTTCAATAACAACAAGTGGTGTCGTTGTTTCAATTTTATGTAAAACAGCGCGTAAAACGTCACTATTTCCTGTCATACGAACGTTAATTGGAATACGTTGAAAATTATTTTTTGTGACAACTGGCAAACCTTGCGTGCTGCTTAATTGCCCACCTGATTCGATAATCGCTTGTTTAATCATTTCTTGTAATTCAGCGGAGGCTAATGCTGTTGTATTTTGAGTGCTTAAATAATTTTGTTCTGCGATTTGTGATTTTAACGTTTCCATTTCATCAATCACGCTTTGTTTGCGTGACAAAATACGTTCATATTGTTCGAGACGAAAACCGAGTGTATTTTTTTCATCATGCAATGCTAAACCTTGATTTACAAGCGGCAAAATAATGACAAAACTAATAAAGCTCACGACAGCTAACAACAAGCCAACGGCTAATAAACGTTCATTCTGATTGTTCTTTTGGAGTACCATTTTCAGTTACCACTTCTTCAGGTGTTGCGTTTTCAACGGTTGTGTCGTTAGTCGATTCGCTAATACTTTCTGCCGTTGCATCTGTTGTCACGTCAGAATTTCCAAGTATTTCTGGCTTAGTTATTTCTGCCGAAATTTGAAAACGTTCCATACCGCTCGCTTTATCTTGCGTAACAGGTGAGGCAAAATTGGCTTTAGCAAAATAATCTGACGCTTCTAAATCTGCAAGCAAATTAGATGCCGTTGGTGATTCACCTTGTAATTGCAACTGTCCTTCGCTGTATTGTAAATAAGAAAGCCAACTATCATCTTTCATTAACGTTGCAATTTCGTTTAGCATTGCTACAACAGGTGGCGCGACAATTTTTTCATTGATGAGTGCTTGATTTTCTTCACGCATTGTATCCATGTCTGCTTGTAAATTTTTAACCGTTTTTACATCTTTTTCAATTTTAGAAATTTGGCTTTGTAAATTGTCAATGGTTTGCGATTCCAGCCAAATTGGTAATATCAAACAAGAAAGGCTTGAAATAACTAACAAACTTAATAAGCTGATAATAATTCGACGCGAACGATTTGTTATTTTAGGTTGTAAATGCGTAGGTAACAAATTGTAAGCAGAATGTAATTGTTGCAAATCATTTGGGCAATTTTCAACGTCTGCAAACTGTGGTGTAATCCCTAAATTTTTACAATCTTGATAACGCATTTCTAAACGTTTTCGAGGTACGAGCATCAACTGCACAACAAGTTGAGCCGTTTCAGTATCAATGCGTTCAAGTCGTGTGGCGAAATAAACTTGTGCGGCTTTAAACGGGGTATAACGATCTAATTCATAATTAACAACCTGTTCAATCGTATTTTTTGCAGCGAACGGTAAATTTAAAGTTTTGTTTAATGCGTCATGATTTGACAAACGCAAAATGACGATAGCATTTTTAAAGCGTTCATTGTTAAGTAAGTTTTGTAAATTTTCTGTGCTAGAACCATCACGCAAAATAGTTATTAGTAAATTTTCTTGACCATTTATTTCATGACTTACCGTTAATTTTTCGTCGATGACGCGCAGAATAATTGCTGATTTTGGTGTGTAAAAAAACGAGCGAATTTTTGGAGGAATTAAAAACGCTAATTCGCGTCCCCACCAACGTAAAAAGGGTTTGAGTTCGATGTGGACGTTTTTGTTTATCATTTAAGCTGACGTAACCTGCTCTAAATTTTGGAATTATATCGAAAATGGGAGAATTTCTATTTCGATTATTATAACTATCGTCACATAAACAGGGGGATTTTTCATGCAATGTAATAAAAATAGAGCTGATTTTTTTCGATGACTGTTAGATAATGCCCTGCAAATTATAAGAATAACTACAAAAGGTTTTAAGACTCATGCAGAAACAATTTAGTTTCACCCGCGAAGAATTATTGATGTCTGGGCGAGGTG
>CAIVBX010000278.1 GCA_903904275.1 uncultured Pseudomonadota bacterium | reverse complement strand
CTGGGTAGCTATGTTCGGACAGGATAACCGCTGAAAGCATCTAAGCGGGAAGCCCCTCCCAAGATGAGATCTCACTGGAACTTTAAGTTCCCTAAAGGGCTGTCGGAGACTACGACGTTGATAGGCATGGTGTGGAAGCGCAGTAATGTGTGTAGCTAACATGTACTAATTGCCCGTGAGGCTTGACCATATAACACCCAATCAGTTTGATTGGTGTTGTCAAAAAACTTAAACAATACCTTGAGAAACATACAGATTTTCATATCAAACTTCTAGCGAAGTTTGGAAACCAGTTTGCTTGGTGACCATAGCGAGCGTGAACCACCCGATCCCATCCCGAACTCGGAAGTGAAACCGCTTAGCGCCGATGATAGTGTGGCAGTTTGCCATGCGAAAGTAGAGAATTGCCAAGCTCTTATTTTTATGATTAAGCCCGAGATCCGATGATTTTGGGCTTTTTTGTTTGTATCGAAAGATAATTTTTACTATTATTGTCTCACTATTTATTCTTTTGGAGTTTGAACTGTGAAAAAATTATTATTTGCACTGACTTTTTTATTTTCTACAAATACTTTTGCTACTCCCGTTAATATCAACTCCGCCGATGCGGCTACAATCGCTAGTGCTTTGTCTGGATTTGGTCCTAAAAAAGCACAAGCCATCGTTGATTACCGTACAAAAAACGGCGAATTTAAAACCCTTGATGATTTGAACAAAGTTTCAGGAATTGGTGACAAAACTATCGAGAAAATTAAAGCAGACATTTTATTCTCTGATATTTCTCCTGCTACACCACCCATTTCAGAAAAAATAAATTAACTAGCCCTACATACATGGAAAATTCTGATATTTTTTCTGCACCTTTTTTAATTACTAATAGTGGTGTTCCGTTTGTGCTTGGAATGGCAGTTGGGTATTTTACAAAAAAAATGTTTCGAACTGCTTTATTTTTAGGTGGTGGACTTATAGTTGTTATGCTAATTGCAGAAAAGCAAGGGGTAATTGCAAATATGAATTCCGCCATTTTAGATAGTACAACACATGAAATTATTAATACAACTAAAAACTCTATAGATTTTCTTGTTGCACGTTTATCAAGTTTTAATAATGGTGTGAGTGGCGCTAGTTCAGTCGGTGGTTTTTTTGTAGGATTTAAAATTGCTTAATACTAAAAGCAAAACCCATTTTTAAATGCGTTAATATGCTATAATTCAACGCTTTATAACTTACAAGAGAAAATTCAAACAATGGCTAAAGAAGATCAAATTGAAATGGAAGGGAAGGTCATCGATACCTTACCTAACACTATGTTCCGTGTTCAACTCGAAAATGGACACATTGTTACTGCACACATTTCAGGTAAAATGCGTAAGCATTACATTCGTATTTTGACAGGTGACAGTGTAAAAGTTGAAATGACTCCTTATGATTTAACAAAAGGTCGTATCACATTTCGAGTGCGTTAACTTATTTACTCTATTTCGTTACAAGTATTTCAGCACTTTCAATTGTAAAAACGAGTTCATTGTTTTTCACAGCAATTTTAACGTCTCCACCGTGCGCGAGTTCGCCAAAAAGTAAATCATTAGCTAATGGCTTTTTAATTTTTTCTTGAATCAATCGCGCCATGGGACGTGCGCCCATTTTTGCGTCATAACCTTTTTCAGCAAGCCACAAACGTGCTTTAGGTGTAAGATTTAGCGTTACATTTTTATCTGCAAGTAATGATTCTAATTCAAAAATAAATTTATCAACAACGTTACTTACGATATTTATATCAAGCGGTTTAAATTGAATAATTGCATCTAAACGATTACGAAATTCAGGCGAAAAACCTTTTTCAACCATTTTCAAACTGTCGCTGGCGTGATTTTGTTGTGTGAATCCCATCGAAGCGCGTGAACCTTCTTCTGCTCCTGCGTTTGTTGTCATAATTAAAATGATATTTCTAAAATCTGCTTTGCGTCCGTTATTGTCAGTCAATGTGCCATGATCCATAACTTGCAAAAGCAAATTAAAAACATCTGGGTGTGCTTTTTCCAATTCATCTAACAACAAAACAGCGTGCGGATGTTTATTGATTTGCTCAGTTAACAAACCACCTTGATCAAATCCGACATAACCAGGTGGCGCCCCGATTAAACGTGAAACGGTATGTCGTTCCATGTATTCAGACATATCAAAACGAATCAATTCAATGCCAAGAACTTTCGCTAGTTGCCGAGAAACTTCGGTTTTACCAACGCCCGTTACACCTGCAAATAAAAATGAACCGATTGTTCTTTGTGAATCACGCAATCCAGCGCGTGATAATTTAATTGCTGAAGCTAAAACAGAAATAGCTTCATCTTGCCCAAATACCAACATTTTTAGATTTTTTTCTAAATTCGCTAATTTATCTATGTCATTGCTAGATACTGATTTTGCAGGAATTCGGGCAATTCTAGCGACAATTTCTTCAATTTCTGATGCTTCGATTAACTGTTTTTTTTCATTCGTATTTGCCATACGTTGTTTCGCACCTGCTTCATCAATAACATCAATGGCTTTGTCTGGTAAATGACGGTCAGTGATATAACGATCAGATAATTCAGCAGCTAAACGTAATGCGTCAGGTGAATATCGCACGCCGTGATGTTCTTCAAAGCGTGTTTTTAAACCTTTTAAAATTTGTACTGTTTCTTCAACTGAAGGCTCCAAAATATCAACTTTTTGAAAACGACGTGCTAGAGCATGGTCTTTTTCAAAAATGCCACGATATTCTTGATATGTTGTTGAACCAATGCAGCGCAATTGCCCCGCCGCAAGCATTGGTTTAATTAAATTCGCTGCATCCATCACACCACCTGATGCTGAACCTGCGCCGATAATCGTGTGAATTTCATCGATAAATAAAATTGCATGGACTTCTTTTTTCATTTGATTTAATAACGATTTCAAGCGTTTTTCAAAATCCCCGCGATATTTTGTTCCCGCCACTAATGCTCCTAAATCGAGTGAATAAATCACGCAATCGAGTAAAACATCTGGTACATCTTCTTCAACAATTCTTTTTGCCAAACCTTCTGCAATCGCGGTTTTACCAACCCCCGCCTCACCAACTAAAAGAGGATTATTTTTGCGTCGGCGGCAAAGCGTTTGAATTGTGCGCTCAATTTCTGCGGAACGTCCAATTAACGGGTCAATTCGTCCGCGAGCAGCTTCTTCGTTTAAATTAGTAGCAAATTTTTCAAGTGGTTTGCTCGTATCATTTTCTGGGTTTTTACGATTAGTTGTGTTTTCAGATTCTTCGTAAGGATCGTCAAATTTAGAAATACCGTGAGCAATAAAATTCACGACATCAAGTCGTGAAATATCTTGCTTACTTAATAAATACACGGCGTGTGAATCCGATTCACTAAATAATGAAACCAATAAATTAGCACCTGTTACTTCATTTTTATCCGAGGCTTGAACATTGTGAACAGAACGCTGCAAAATTCGTTGAAAACCGAGAGTAGGTTGCGTATCACGTTTGGTATTTTCAGGTAAATAGGAAATAGTATCATCGATAAAACGTGCTAATTGCCCACGCAACCATTTAATATCCGCATCGCAGGCTTCCATAACAGGAATAACATCAGGATTATCAAGCAATGCGAACAATAAATGTTCCACAGTAATAAACTCATGACGACGTTCACGCGCCGATTTAAAGGCTATATTTAAAGTAGCTTCAAGTGCTTTACCCAACATAATCAAATCTCTTCCATTTCGCATTTCAGCGGATGTTCGTTTTCAAGCGCAAAAGAATTAACAATATAAACCTTCGTTTCTGCGACATCTTTTGAATAAGTACCGCAAATCCCAACCCCGCGTGTATGAACTTGTAACATAACAGCAGTAGCTTGTTCTTCGGACATACCAAAAAAATTGACTAAAATCTCAATCACAAAATCCATCGGTGTGAAATCGTCATTTAACAAAATGACACGGTAAAGCGATGGTCTTTTTAATTTGGGTTGAGCATCTAAGACAGACAAATCATCGTCTGGATCGTGAAAAAAAGGATGAAAGTCAGACATAAAACCTAGATAAAAATAATAAAAGTTGAAAAATTATTCAGTTCGTTTGCTAGCTTGTTGCGTAATAATACTATGTGGTGGAACGCTGTGCGTTAGCCAAACATTCCCACCAATAATCGAACCTTTGCCAATCGTTACACGCCCTAAAATGGTTGCACCTGCATAAATTACAACATCATCTTCAACAATCGGATGGCGTAAATTACCTTTAATTAAAATGCCGTTATCGTCTTTTTGAAAACGTTTTGCACCGAGTGTTACAGCTTGATACAAACGGACACGTTTGCCAATAATGGCAGTTTCTCCAATGACAACGCCAGTTCCGTGATCAATAAAAAAACTTTCATCAATTTGTGCGCCTGGATGAATATCAATGCCTGTTGCCGAATGCGCTAACTCGGCTATCATTCGCGCAACTAATGGTGAACCAAGTGTATATAAAATGTGTGCAAGTCGATGATAAATGACAGCGTAAATGCCTGGATAACAAACTAATACTTCATCAGGTGTTCGTGCAGCAGGATCACCCTCATAAGCGGCTTGAATGTCTGTATCAATCAATGCGCGAACCGTCGGTAATTGTGCGGTAAATTGGCGCGTAATTATGATGGCTTGTTGATTAGCCGCTTCGTTAATCCCTTGACTACCAGAAACAAATTGCAACTCACGACGAATTTGTTTAAATAGTTCATCCAACACGCGGTCTAACGTATAACCGACAAAATAATCAATTCCTTCTTCCGTTAAATCAGGTCTTCCCAAACGATTTGGAAAAAGTACCGCAAGTAATCCATCTAAAATGCTTTGCAATTCTTTTCGAGAAGGCAATTTTGGAGGTTTATTTTTACGTTTGCGATTTTCTAACGATTGCACGCGCAATTGGCGCAACTGCGCGACAGTTTCTTCCACACCCCAATGATATTGTGTTATTTCATTCATTTTTTACAAAACCGTACAACGATTGCGACCTTGATTTTTAGATTCGTACAAACCTTTATCTGCTCGTTCAAAAAAACTTTCTTCTGTGTCATCATCAAGAAAATCAGTTAATCCACATGAAATAGTAATTGGAACGGCTTTTCCATTTGCATTAAATCCTGTTGATTCAATGATTTCTCGTAATTGATTAACCAAAATCAATGACGCTTCTTTATCCGTATTTGGCAATAACATCACAAATTCTTCGCCTCCAAACCGCGCAATAAAATCCGTATCTCGAATATGTGATTCTAATTGTTTTGCCGTTAAAACAAGCACTTTGTCACCCGATTTATGTCCATAAGAATCATTGATATTTTTAAAATGGTCAATATCCCAAATGGCTAATGTAAGCGGAGATTGATAACGTTTATAACGTGCGATTTCTTCTTTCAATCTTAGATTGTAAGCGTTCCGATTCGGCAAACCTGTTAGCGTATCGTGTGTCGCTTGCGTATGAACCACTTTTAATTCCGCTTTTAAGCGTTCAGATTCCACTTCAACGGCAATCATCTTATTTACTAATTCTGCCATGTTATCTTGAAATTGAGCATGAATTTCTTTGTCGTGCTGATAATGCGTTTTTATGTCGGTAGCAATCGTTTTAAAACATTGATTAACCATTTCTTTCAATGAATCTAACGATGTTGTTTTTATTGCTTGAACCTGTAATTCCCGAATTTGTGTAAAAACAGATTGATCTAATTTGTTACGACTTTTTGTCGAATCATTTATTGATAAATTTGCTTGATTCACAATGACATTCAATTCAGCCAATTGTGCCGCAATAAGCAATAAAAATTGATCAATATCTTTTTGTTCAGTATCACCAAATTCTTTAATTTTGAGCAGTAATTTAATTACTTTCGTCAAAATTTCGTCAAAATCTTCTGTCGATTTTGCTGGATTCAACAACGCGGCTTTAAGTAAATTGGTTTCAGGTGTGAAAACTTCAGGAATTCCCAGCACTGATAAGTATTGCAAAATCTGTTCACTGACGATATTTACGTCAATTAAAATAATTTCTTCTTCAATTCCTTCGACTTTTTCAGGTG
>CAIVBX010000277.1 GCA_903904275.1 uncultured Pseudomonadota bacterium | reverse complement strand
ATCTTCTTCAACTCTTTCTTCGCCACGGGGCTAAGGCCGATGAAGTCGCGCAGATGGGCGTTATTATCGTCACTTGTATAAGTTTCTGTTTGTGAGCCATCTGTATGAATTACGCTCAAATACACACCATTGTCGATTGCTTAGATATTGTTATTTCCAGTTGCGTCCGTGAATTTTCCTGTTTCAACACTAACATTCACAACGGTACCAGGTGTTGTAACGGTTAAGATGTAACAAGTTGGACTAATTGCAGTAAATATGCCTTTTGTACCACCTGAAACAGTAATATCGTTTACAACAAAATTTGTACTTGCTTCACTTAGCGTAAAAGTATAAGTGACTGTACTGCTAGTTGTTGTTGCTTGGTCATCAGTAATCACGACAACAGGCGAAATTGTATCAATTGCTTGACTATTTTGTGTGGCCGCAACGTTATTGTTTTCCGCTAAATCAGTGAATTTCCCTGCTACGACATCAACCGTGACGGGTGTAATAGAGTTAACATTCGGTGTGACGACCAAGGTATAGCTAGTCGGACTGATTGCAGTAAATGTCCCTTTTGTGCCACCCGAAACGGTAATATCATCAGCAACAAAATTGGTACTCGCTTCACTTAGCGTAAATGTGTAGGTAATATCGCTATTACTGGTTGTTACTTGGTCATTTGTAATAGTGATAGTTGGCGGAATAATATCTTGAGAATCAGGATAAATTTCCTCAAAACTAATGATGTTTCCAGCACTATCATATTGATAAGTTAACAATGTTTTCTGACCATCTTCGTTTATTGAATAAACTTCGGTTTGTGTTCCGTCAGCATTAGTCGTTAGTGTGTGAAGACTATCTTTAAAATGCGTTACATTTGAATCATCAAGCCATACCAAATTATCTGCTTCACTGAGTGAAATTTGTTCACCCGCTGAGTTATAGTCATAAACCGTTGTCGTTTGATGACCATTGTTGTCATCGGTAAGATAAGTTTCGGTTTGAAAACCATCCGCTTGAATTTCAACTGAATTCTCAAGCGATCCCATATTGTCGTACGAATAAGTCAATGATGTTGTCTGACCATCTTCATTTGTCAAATATGCTTCGGTTTGTATTCCATCTGCGTTAGTGATTAGCGTATGAAGGGTATCTTTAAAATGTGTTACATTTGAATCATCGAGCCATATCAAATTATCTGCTTCACTAAGTGAAATTTGCTCATCTGCTGTATTGTATTTGTAAACGGTTGTTGTTTGATGTCCATTATTGTCATCGGTGGTATAGGTTTCTGTTTGCGAACCATCGGCATAAACTTCAATTACATTTAAAATTGTTCCTATACCATCGCTCAAATAAGTTAATGACGTTTTTTGACCATCTTCATTCGTCAAATACGCTTCTGTTTGCGTTCCATCTATGTTGGTAATTAGTGTATAAAGGGTATCTGTAAAATGCGCAACATCTAAATCATCGAGCCATACTAAATTATTATCTTCACTAAGTGAAATTTGTTCACCAGCTGCATTGTATTCATAAATGGTTGTTGTTTGATGTCCACTATTGTCATCAGTGGTGTAAGTTTCAATTTGTGATCCATCCGCCTGAACCTCAACTATGCTCAGAATTGCACCCGTATTATCATATAGATACGTCAAAGACGTTTTTTGCTCATCGTCATTCGTAAAATATGCTTCAGTTTGTGTTCCATCAGCGTTAGTGATTAGTGTATGGAGTGTTTCTTTAATATGCGAAACATTTAAATCATCTACCCACATTAAACGATCATCTTCACTGAGTGAAATCTGTTCACCTGCCGCATTGTATTCATAAATGGTTGTTGTTTGATGTCCATTATTATCAGTAACATAGGTTTCAGTTTGTGAACCATCTTCATGAATAACAATTGAATATAAACCATTGTCTCTTGCTGCAATGTTGCCATTACCTATAGTATCGGTAAATTTTCCTGCGGCTACTTCAACAGTTAAAGGGGCGGGGGAATTTGCATCTGGTATGACAACTAATGTGTAACTAGTTGAGCTAATTGCGGTAAATGTTCCCTTTGTCCCATTTAAAACAGTAATAGCATCGATACTAAAATTGGTACTTGCTTTACTGAGTGTGAATGTGTAGGTAATTGTGCCGTCAGTCGCGGTTTGGTCATCAGTAATTAAAACAGTTGGTGAAACAGTGTCTACAGCTTGATTGTTTTGTGTTGCTGCAATGTTGTTATTACCTACTGTGTCGGTGAATTTCCCTGTAGCTACATTAACAATGACTGGCGTAGTCGAATCTACATTTGGAGTAACAATCAAGGTATAACTAGTGGGACTAATTGCTGTGAAGGTGCCTTTTGTACCACCTGAAACGGTAATGTCATCAACACCAAAATTCGTACTTGCTTCACTAAGACTAAAACTATAAAGAATAGCTGAATTTGTTATTCCATTTTTATCATCAGTGATTGTAATTGTTGGTGCTGTTGTATCGTGTGTATCAAATTGGAAGGACGTTTTAGTAGTTAAACCTGCAAATTTGTTACCCGCTAAGTCCGTTACAATGCCTTTAGGTGCGCTGACCGTATAAATTTTTCAGGATTGAGATTTGTTGAATGAATGGTTAATACATTATCTTGAATAGAAACTTGATTTGAATCGTTGACGGGAATAACAATTTTATTCGTACCATCACTCAACGTGAAACTGCCTTTGCCAATTTTGATACTTTCTTGAAATGTCATCTTTAAGCCAACACTAGGCGTGCCGTGCGTGGCTTTATTTTTCAAAATAGGAGCTTGTTTATCCCCTGTGCTTTTTGTGTTAAAGGTAAAATCAATTGCTTATGTAAAATTAGCGACTAGTGCTAAATCTTTAATTGCACCTGCATCAAAATGCACTGTATAGGTATTACCTACATTAAAATCAAAAGTTGGATTCAATGTCAGTTTATTACCAGAAATTTTGACTTGTGAATCTGTAATTGAAATGGTACGGCTATCATTTCCGTTATCGTTAACAAGTGTGATATTTCCTGTTCCAGCTTTGATTTTTTCACTAAATATAATACTGATATTTGAATTTGAGGCAATAGGTTTTGCGTTATCGGAACTTATTTTTGTGAGGCTTGGTGAAAGCATATCTATTGTATTAAAAAACAATGTTGTTGTATTTTTAATACCTGCGTATTTATTGCCGCTCAAATCTTGAATGACAGTATTATCAATCTTGACACTGTAATGCGAATTTGCTTTTAAGTCTTCTGCTAAATTTAAACTAACTTGTTTGCCCTAACCGTTATCTGAGAGCTGTTTACAGGGACTACATAGGCGTTGTAACCATCATTTAAGGTGATATTTCCAATATTTCCTAATTGAATATCTTCGGAAAATGTCAAAATCAAATTTTGATTTAATTCAATAGCTTCACTACCTTTACTTGGTGTGACAGAAACAAGTTTTGGTGCGGTTTTATCTTTCGTTGTCATGTGTTTTCCTAAAATAAACAGAATGTTTGTAGCACAAGTAAAAATTAAAACATTTACTTTCAGATTAAAATTATAGATTTATGAATATGATACAAAGCATGATGTAAGCCACACTTATTAAACGAAATAAATTGTTGAAATAGTTAGAAATTACTTTTTTTACAAACTAAAAACGGATTGTTAAATTCCAAAAATACGGTATATCGCACACTTTAAATTTAACGGATTGAGCGATATGCCACACTAATCACTTTAAAGTGATTAGTGTGTTTTTAATGGGTCATTGACAATATGTTGTCATCAGGAAAATAATGACTTCCTTGTCAAATCCACTATAACAACACCTCAAAATTGATAAATAACTTGTCTAATGATTAAATTTCTTTTGTTTTTCATGGTGTTTGTTTTTTCAAACATAAATGCTGCCTCACTTGGTGAAAAATCACCTGATTGTGTTTTAACCTCAATAAATAATGTTCCTGTTCATTTTCATGAATATGAAGGCAAGGTTTTATATGTTGATTTTTGGGCTTCATGGTGTGTTTCATGTATGCAATCGTTTCCGTTTTTAAATCAGCTTACTCATGAATTTGGCGATAAGGGCTTGCACATTGTTGGCGTAAATTTAGACGAAAAAATTGATGATACATTGGCCTTTTTGGCTCATCATCCTTCACAATTTACGATTGCCAATCATGGCAGTGAACAATGTGCAAAAAGTTTTGACGTTCAAGCTATGCCAACGTCGTATTTAATCGACAAACATGGAGTAATTCGCCATATTCATCAAGGTTTTCGAGAAGGCGAAGTGGACGAATTGAAAACAAAAATCACGCAATTATTAGCTGAAAAATAAATTTATGCTGAGAGAAAAAATTTCATCCCTGTTTAAGGTTTTTTTTTGTTTATTGTTATTATCGGGTTGTAGTGCTATTTCGCCTTGGGAGCGTGGTACATTAGCAAAACCTGAAATGGATTTGGAACCTATGCCATTACAAAGCAGTTTACGTTCGCATCAATATGGCAGTCGTGAAGCAGCATCAGGTGGTGGACAAAGTGGCGGAGGCGGTTGTGGCTGTTACTAATAAAAAATCAAAATCTCTCAATCTTTTAACCGCAGCAGCTTTAGCCTTGCCAATGACAACCGTATTTGCAAGTGACGAAGAAGCCACTTTTCAATATGGTCATTATGAAGATGGCGCACGAAATCTATTTAATACAAAAAGTGGTTTAAAGCCTATTCAAGTTGATAGCATTCAAACTAACACAAAACTTAAACTTGCTGACCGAGTACGTTTGGCATTCAATTACACACAAGACACTTGGAGTGGTGCAACACCAATTACGACAGTTCCATTAGCTTTTAATACAAATCATGCTAGCGCATTTCGTTCCCAAACAATCAGTGGCGCTTCGCCTTATTTACAGCCAAATAGTGGGCGTGTCTACGTTGACAGTCAATTTAATCCATTACAACAAAATCCAAATACGGGACAATTTACAAAAAATAACCAACTTGTTCACACGCTTTCAACAGCTTCACCTGAAACACGCAAACAAGGTGATTTTCGTGTTGGTTACGACTGGGACGAAGCGAGTTTAGATGTCGGCGCAGGAACGTCCGCAGAACCTGATTACAATTCTAGTTTTGGAAATATCGGTGGGAGGTTAGATTTTAATCAAAAACTCACCAGCGTAAATTTTGGCGCAAGTTATACATCAAGTGATACCGAAGCGATGCTTGACCATGATGCCGTTCCGTATATCGAAAAATCGACTTTTGGCACACTGGTTCAATCGTTGCCAAATGGCGTGAAATTAGTACGAGGTTCAAAACAAGATTGGTCGGGGAATATCGGTGTGACACAAGTTCTGAATAAATCTGCATTAGTCGAAGGCAATGTCAGTTACACATCTAGCAATGGTTATATGTCGAATCCATATAAAACAATGTCAGTTTTATTTGTAGATCCAACACAAACAATTGGCTCGGCAGGACAATTAAACGGCACGTTGTTGGCATTTTTAGAGCAACGCCCCGAAGAACGTCAACAATGGACAGAAAATTTACGTTATGTTCAGCATATCGATGCGTTGGATGCAGCATTACATTTGGATTATCGTTTTTATCACGATGATTGGGGCATTAACGCACATACACTTTCAGGTGATTGGATTCAACCACTTGGCGAAGGTTGGTCAATTACGCCACGAGTTCGTTATTATTCGCAAAATGCCGCCGATTTTTACTCGCCCTATTTATTATCAAAACAAGCAGCTAATAAAGTGATGATTGATGCAGATGGTCATATTGTGAAAACAACATATAACCCCAAATTATTTCCACAAAACTATTCGAGTGATTATCGATTATCAGGTTACGGCGCATTAAGTGGTGGTTTAACAGTGTCGAAAAAATTCGCCAAAGGCTTAGAATTACAAGCGGGTGCGGAGTATTACACCCATGCTGGAAGTTTAAAATTAGGCGGCGCTGGCGAAGGAAATTATGCAGATTTTGATGGTTATTTAGTAAATGCGGCATTGAAAGTCGATTTAGAAACATTGGCGGTTGCAAATTCAAATCACAGCGAACATTCACACCACGCGCATCATCACGGTGCAGGTGCACCTGCTGGCGTGATGTTTGATCACGTTTTACCCAATGCAGGTGATGTCATGATTGGTTATCGTTATATGTATGCAAACCAAGCGGGGGCAACGCAAAATGGATTGAATACTGTTAGCGATTCGGCAATTGTGAATCAAGCCTGCGGTTCGCAAAAATGTTTCGTTACGCCTAACGACATGAGCATGAATATGCACATGCTCGATTTAATGTACGCGCCAACAGATTGGTTGACGTTGATGTTGATGCCGCAATTTATGGATATGCACATGACAATGCGTCCGCTCGATGGTGCGCCAGCAACGCCTGCAATGACAACGCCTTTGGGCGCGGCAATTATTCATTCGCAACACGAACACATCACAGGCGGCGTAGGCGACACAGGAATGTACGCACTGTTCAAACTTTTTAAAACAGAAAATCAACAAATTAATCTCAGTTTAGGTGGAACTGCGCCAACAGGTGATGCGGAAATTCGTTTGCGAAATACGCACCAGCAAGATATGGGCTTTATTCATTACGGAATGCAGTTAGGCAGCGGAACATGGGATTTTAAGCCAGCGATAACGTACACGACAAATGTTGATGATTGGTCATTTGGCGTACAATTGAACGGTACAAAACGTTTGGAATCAAGCAACACAGCAGGTTTTGCGTTGGGTGACATTTTTCAAGCAACCAGCTGGGGAAGCTACAGTTGGACAAATTGGTTAGCAACATCAGTTCGTGGTATTTATACCTTACAAGGTTCATTGCAAGGAGCGTATCGAGGGGTTTATCATCAAATTGGTGCGATGGATTTCACCAATAATTACGGTGGACGATTTGTTGATGTAGGTTTTGGAATTAACGCTTCCATGCCAAACGGTCGTTTGCAAGGTAATCGGTTGAGTTTTGAATGGTTACAACCTGTTTCTGACGACGTGAACGGCTACCAATTACCGCGTGAAGGTGCATTATCAGCAACGTGGAGTTATGCGTTTTAAAGCATTTTCATTTTCAGCAATGGGTTAAATGAAAAATCCTTTGTGATGACCGCAAAAAATTAAACAACGATTAAGTGCATTTCGTAAGATAGTAGCGTACAACTTTAAACAATATACTTTCCATTCTTTTTCAAGCAGGTGATTTATGAATTTCAGTGATTTTTTAAATGATTTAAAAACAAAAGCTAACGAACTTAAAACAGAAGCTCTAAAATTTAAAAATAAGGAATTTTTAGAAGCTGCAATGGCGGGTTCTGCTTTGATTGCGATGGCGGACGGCAAAATTTCTTCCGAAGAAAAACAAAAAATGATTAAGTTCATTGAAAATCACGACGCACTTTCAATTTTCACAACCAGCGATGTGATTAAAGCCTTTCAAGATTTTGTCAGTCAAATTGAGTTTGATAACGATATTGGCGAAGCAAAAGCCTTTTTGGCATTAGGTAAAATGAAATCTAATGCGGAAGCAGGACGATTGTTAATTCGCATGATGATTGCAATTGCATCTTCGGATGGTGATTTTGATTCACAAGAACAAGCCGTTGCGGCAAAAATCGCTAAAGAATTAGCATTAAATCCTGCTGAATTTGGACTGTGAAATGAACGGTACAGATAATTTTACGGTTATCGAAAGCGAACAAATTACAGGTGCAATTTTTGATGTCGTGCGTTATGAAAAATTGCTAGGATCTGACGATTTAAATGTCGCTGAAAAGATTTTTTTTGCTAATCAAGCCAACATTTATTTAAAAATGGTGCGCGTGACGTTGCAAAATAGTGAACTGTTAATTGAACCTGGTGCGTTGTATTTTATGAAAGGGCATTTGCAACTTGAATCGACAACGGGTGGTGGTATTGCCAAAGGATTAATGCGTAAATTTTTGACAGGTGAAACGCTATTTCAATCGCGCATTAAAGGCAGTGGGGAAGTTTTTTTAGAACCCAGTTTTGGGCATTATTTACTGTTTAATATCGAAAATGATGGGCTTATTTTTGATAAAAGTGCATTTTATTGTGCATCGCATGGTATTGAAGTGAGTGCGAAATTACAAAGCAACATTTCCAGTGCATTATTCGGTGGTGAAGGTTTTTTTCAAACGCAAGCAACAGGAACTGGTGTGGTTGTTTTGGTTTCACCTGTTCCTGTTTCAGAATTAGTTGTTTATGAATTAGCGGCTGGTGAAAAATTGTCAGTGGATGGTAATTTTGCATTTGTTCGTACTGCAAGTGTCAGTTTTCATGCAGAAATGTCTAGTAAATCCATTTTCGGAACAGTTGTCAGTGGTGAGTTGTTATTACAAACCTTTACTGGACCTGGCATGGTTTGGGTTGCGCCAACACAAGGTGTTTATGACAAAATGAAACAACCTTATGGTGTTTCAACTATTAGTCACAACAATGGTTCTATCGGTACTGAAACGTATCAACGCTAATTTGTTTTGATATTCTCATTTGTCTTTAAACAGAAATCGACATCAAAAATTTTGAGTCGATTTTTTTATTTTTAGGGAAATCTTCTTTTTCTGGCACACATTAGATGTTAAAAAAATACTTATTTTTTGGTTGGTTATTGATTGCGATAGCGTTAATTATCGTAATTACGCAATGGCTCCCTATTATCGAAAAACATGCCCGTGAAAATCCACCACCCACTGTTTTTAGTAACGCAGATAATGCGAACGTTGAAAAACCTTGTACAGATAATCATGTTGAATGGCGAGAGCTGCAAGAAATTGAAGGTGTGAAAATTACCGCATCGCCTGTTTGTGACCCCGATAATCCGTACACTATCGCAACCGCGGTAAAAGGTACTAATAATGTGTCAATGATGACCTTGATGCAAAGCAATCTAGCTCAAGATGCCATTGTGATGGGGAAAGATTTAGATGGTGATGGTGATCCTGATGAAATTCATATTAAATTAGAAGTTGTCGAGTTAAATGGGTTTAGTCCCGACGGCGAGTTTTTAATGAATACTTACGATATTGCCCCAGGATTACAACCTTCAATGTGGGTTTTTGCACCAAAAATGCAAGGAATGGCAGTAAAAAATTCAAATTCACGAGTCGCACATCCTTTATTGCGTGCGCCTTCACCTGTGATTCGGGTAGAACAAGGCGACAAAATTTTTATCACATTAGAAAATACGCATTATTTACCGCATACGATTCATTTACATGGCGTAGATCATCCGTTCTTGACGGCAGCAGGTCATGATAATGATGGCATGGAAGAACACGCTATTTTTCCAGGCAAACAACATACTTATGAAATTCAGCCACGCCATGCAGGAACAATGCTTTATCACTGTCACGTTCAAACCGCGCAACATTTTATGATGGGTTTAAATGGCATGATAATTGTCGAAGAAAATGCTCCGAATAATTGGGTGCAAACGTTGAATATCGGAGCAGGACAGGTACGCCATTCCGCCGTGAATGTCAATAAAAATTACGATCAAGAATACGATTTACATTATCAATCGATTGATAAACAGCTCGCTAAAATTCCACAAGAAGCAAATGATCCAAGGTTAATTAGTCAAAAAATGAGTCGTGATTACAACATTACAACATCAACTGAAAATTATTTTTTGCTTAATGGGCATTCATTTCCTTACACCTTGCGTGATGCAATGATTATTGCAGGCGAAAATGAGCGTATCAAATTACATTTAGTAAATGTCCAACGCTCACCCATTGCGGTACATTTCCATGGACACAAAGCGACAATTATTGCTTACGACGGCGTAGATGCGCCGTTAGGTATGCAATTAACCCGCGATGTTTTTGATATTTCTCCTGCTCAACGTTTGGATTTATCACTCAAAACAACCAATGATGGGTTAAATAGTTACGGCGCAGGATTATGGATGTTCCATGACCACACACCAACTGGTACGACTACTGATGGTATGGAGCCTGGTGGAAATATCACGCTTTTAGCTTATAAGTCATTTTTAGACGCGCAAGGAATGCCAAAAATGCACGATGAATTGTTTAATGATGTGTTTAATAAAGAGTATTACGCAAAACAACGTCCACTTTGGGCGAGTGGCTATTGGGCGAATTTGTTTGGTGACGCTGGAAAAGTTACTCCAAATTATGGTGAATTGATTGCAATGTGTATGGTTATTGGCTTGTTAATTGGTTTATCTATTTTGATGCTACACATTTATTTACGAAATAAAATTCATGAAAAAGAATAAGTTTTTAATTGTATTTTTTATGCTTTCGCAAACCTGTTTTGCTTCGATGCAAATGGATGAAAAAGGGATGGTAATGAATGCAAATTCAGATAATTTACCAAAAGATTGTTCAGAAATTTCTGAAGTTGTAAATCTAACGGTTCATGCAGGGCAAAAATATGCAGCAAAATTCAACGGTAAAATGTTCGCTTTTGATCAACAACAATGGAATGTGAAACCGTGTGCGAAAATTGATATTACATTTATCAATGATGACCAAATTAGACATCAGTTCATGATTCACGGTCTGCCTGGTTATTTGTACCCAGATGGCATGTTACATTTGGAGCTTTATGGTGAAGGTGAATTAAAAGCAAGTTTAATCGTGCCAAGCCTGAAAAAGACATATCTGGTGCATTGTGAATTGGCACAACATGCTGAAAAAGGTATGAAAGCACAATTAAAAGTTGGTGGTGGTGATGGCGATTTACCAAGTATCCCGTTAATTAGTTCACCGATAAAGGAGGATGCTTATTTTTTTGATTGGTCAGTATTAAAACTTGGTGGACTTGTTATGTCAGCAACATTTGTACTGATTTTTTTTGGTGGACGCAAGCTATTAAATTTGTATTTGAAAGATTGAGAATGAGCTATATTCCGACTCCTAAAAAGATTGTATGTCATTTAGAAAATAATTTAGAGCATTGTTGTTGACAACAAAGAATGAACTGGTAGACTTGCACTCGCTAAATGGAGTTGCGACAATTTGACGCAGGTGACTGGGTTTAAATAGTGGAAAACGGATGTTAAACACATTGACTCCCGAAAAATCGGGGATTTAGTAATTTTTAGGAGGTAGAAATGGCAGCTACAACTGAATCAGTGAAAGCTGATGCTGCGGAAGCACCGCTTTTAAACAAAAAAAATATGTTCGCAGGCGCAGCACTTTATATTGTGTTCTACGGCTGGGTTCGTTGGTATGAAGGTGTCTATGGCTGGTCAGCTGGCTTAGATTCATTCGCACCAGAATTTGAAACATACTGGATGAACTTCTTATATATCGAAATGGTTGCTGAAATCGTAACTGCTTCTGTATTGTGGGGTTATATTTGGAAAACTCGTGACCGTAAAGTGATGTCAATCACACCACGCGAAGAATTAAGAAGACATTTTACACATTGGATCTGGTTAGTAATGTACGCTATCGCAGTTTACTACGGTGCTTCTTACTTCACAGAACAAGATGGTACATGGCACCAAACAATCGTTCGTGATACCGACTTTACTCCAAGTCACATTATCGAATTCTACTTAGCATACCCAATTTACATCATCACTGGTGTATCTGCATTGTTATACGCTAAAACAAGATTGCCAGCTTACCAACAAGGTTTGCCATTACAGTATTTAGTTGCTGTTATTGGTCCTTTCATGATTTTACCAAATGTTGGTTTGAACGAATGGGGTCACACCTTCTGGTTCATGGAAGAATTGTTTGTTGCTCCTTTACACTACGGTTTCGTATTCTTCGGATGGGCTACTTTAGGTGTATTAGGTATTGTGAACATCGAAGTTGCGTCACTTTCAAAATTGTTGAAAAAAGACTTAGCATAATCTAAGACTTTTAGTTGTAAATTACTATCTCCCGCTGCCTTATCTTTTTTGGTAAGGCAGTAAAAGAGTCCAGTAATATAAATAAAAATAATTTAAATCCTTTAGGAGGTAAGCTATGAGCGCATCTCAATCAGCTGTACGGTCACGCGCTGAAGCCGTAAAAGTTTCACGCACATTTGACTGGATGATTTTGTTTACGTTGTTCTTCATTGTATTAGGTGGTTATCACATTCACTATATGTTAACTGGTGGTGACTGGGATTTTTGGACTGACTGGAAAGATCGTCGTCTATGGGTAACTGTTGCGCCGATTGTATCTATTACTTTCCCAGCAGCTGTTCAAGCGTGTTTGTGGTATCGCTACCGTTTGCCATTTGGCGCAGTAGTTTGTGTATTAGGTTTGTTGTTAGGTGAATGGATTAACCGTTACTTGAACTTCTGGGGATGGACATACTTCCCAGTTAACTTCTGCTTCCCATCTAACTTGATCCCAGGTGCTATCGTATTAGACGGCATCATGTTATTAGGTGGTAGCATGACATTGACCGCTGTTGTTGGTGGTTTGGCATGGGGCTTATTGTTCTATCCAGGCAACTGGCCAATCATTGCTCCATTACATGTTCCTGTTGAATACAACGGCATGATGATGACTTTGGCTGACTTACAAGGTTATAACTATGTAAGAACTGGTACACCTGAATACATCCGTATGGTTGAAAAAGGTACTTTAAGAACTTTCGGTAAAGACGTTGCTCCTGTATCTGCGTTCTTCTCTGGTTTCGTAAGTATCATCATCTACTTCTTGTGGCACTTCTTTGGTCGTTGGTTCGCTTCTACTGATTTCATCAGTGGCGAAAACCTTTAATCCAAGAATCTTTTCCACATTAGGGGGATATATGAAATTATTAAAAGACAAAGCAGCGAAATTGTCATTTGTTGCGTTATTAGCTGCAACTTCAGCTTCAATGCTTTACACACCAACCGCTGCGGCTCATGGTGAAAAATCACAGGCTGCGTTCATGCGTATGCGTACTATTCACTGGTTTGACATGAATTGGTCAAAAGAAGAAGTGAAAGTTAACGATACAATGACGCTTTCAGGTAAATTCTATGTGTTTCAAGGCTGGCCAGAAACCGTTGATAAACCAGAAGTTTCTTTCTTAAACGTTGGTGAACCAGGCGCAGTATTTATTCGTCAAGGTTCTTGGATTGGCGGTCAATTAGTGCCACGTTCAGTGTCTTTGGAATTAGGTGAAACCTATGAATTCAAAGTATTGTTGAAAGCTCGTCGTCCAGGTGATTGGCATGTTCATGCCATGATGAACGTTCAAGGCGGTGGTCCGATCATCGGTCCAGGTAAATGGACAACCATTACAGGTTCTATGAAAGACTTCGTTAACCCAGTTACAACATTAACTGGCGAAACAATTGATCTTGAAACTTATAACTTGGAAAACACTTACTTCTGGCACGCTGTATGGTATGCCTTTGGTTTAGCATGGTTGGCTTATTGGGTTCGCAAACCGTTGTTTATTCCACGTTCAATTGCGTTGGAATCAGGTAAAGCGAATACTTTAATCACTCCTACAGACAGAAAAGTTGGTGTTGCATTCACAGCTGGTGCAATCGCATTAGTTGCTGTTTCTATGTCAACGACAAACGAAAAATATCCAATCACAACACCATTACAAGCTGGTTTGTTGCGTGGTATGAAAACGTTTGAAATGCCTGCTAAAACTGTTACTGTTAAAGTAGAAGACGCAACTTATCGTGTACCAGGTCGTGCTATGCAAATGACCTTGAAAATCACTAACAATGGCGATTCAGCTGTTCGTTTAGGTGAATTCAACACAGCTTCTGTTCGTTTCTTAGACTCAGCAGTATTAGAAGACACAACGGGTTACCCAGATGACTTATTAGCTGAAGATGGTTTAACTGTTAGCGATAACAGCCCATTAGCTCCAGGTCAAACAAGAACAGTTCAAGTTACTGCGTCTGACGCGGCTTGGGAAGTTTACCGTTTAGCTGACTTAATCTACGATCCAGACAGCCGTTTCGCTGGTTTGTTGTTCTTCTTTGACGAAGCTGGAAAACGTCAAATGGTTACTGTGGATGCTCCGTTAATCCCAGTATTCATCTAATCGTTTAGCATAAGCTGTCTGAAAAGAAAAACCCCCGTTACGAAAGTGACGGGGGTTTTTTATTTACATGGATAAAAATAAAACGGCTATCAAAAAAGTTTTGCAACGCTGTCAATAATCCATTTTTGTTTTTCTTTAAACCACGCAAAAGGACTCGTTCCAACATGGAAAGTGATTTTTAATTTGTCTTCATCCGAGACGGCTTCTTCACCACCAATCGATAAAATCAAGGCATAATCGCCCTTTTTGTCTAAATCAGCTTGTGCTTCAACAACGCCTTTTGAATAGATTTTTGGCTCTACTTTATTTAATTCTCGAATTTCTTTGAAATCTGTCAAATTGTTACCTGTTTTTTTTATTTCTATAACGCGAATTCCAATTGGCGTTTGGCGAATATCACGATCAATTAAATCGGCAGCAAAAAATACTCGGCCTTCGCTAGGTAATTCTTGGCAATATGGTGTTAATAAAGCTTCACGATCGTTGTTATTTTCAGTCGGTTTTAAATATGCACTGAAATGCACGGCATAAAAATCATTTGCGATTAAACATCCCACACTATTTACGTCTGCAATTTGTGGCGGAGTACCAAGTTTTTCTGATGTATTACAGCCTGTTAATAATCCCGAGATTAACGCGCTTAAAAAAATTTTTTTCATAACTTATGGTTTCACTGTAAATTGAAATTTTCCTGTAACAATATGCGTATCGATTGAAACAACACGGTAACGCACAGTGTAGGTATCTGCTGGTAAAGCAGGAATGGTGCAATAAATGTGAGAACCATCGAGTATTTCTTGTTGCACATCTTTGTTATCAACGCGATTTCCTTTGCTATCTATAACCGCAACTGCTTTGTATTCGCTACCTACTTTATCATTAAACCAAACGTCAATTTGTTTTGGTGAAATGCTGATTATCGCGTTTTGTTCAGGTTGAGATTTGACCATAATAGCGTGTGCAAAGACCGAAATTGGTGTTGTTATTGCAATAATAGAAATCAATGAGATTAAAAATTTTTTAGTGTAAGTTGGTTTCATAAAAGTTAATACTTGAATTGAAAAAGGAACTTATTATACCCTGGTTGTAGCTATAAACTTTGTTACTGTGATGCAATGAAAATACTAAAAATAATTACATTTTCTCTTCTTTTTTTTTACCAATTTAATACACAGGCGGATGATATTTTTCCTGTATTTAGCTTTCCCGATACAGATGAAAAAATGCACACTGTTTCAGAATGGCGAGGAAAAACGTTAGTGATAAATTTTTGGGCAACATGGTGTCAATCATGTTTGAAAGAAATTCCTGAATTTATTGAGTTACAAACGCAATTAGAGAAAAAAAATGTCCAATTTATTGGAATTGCAATTGATGATTTAGCTACTGTTTCACGTTATAAAAATGACGTAAAGATAAATTATCCCGTGCTAATAAGTAGTGAGTGGGAAGGTTTTAATTTAGCAGAACAGTTAGGAAATGTTTCAAATACCGTTCCTTACACCGTTATTTTTAACACATTAGGACAGATTATTTATCGTCATTCAGGTGCGGTGAAAAAAGAAGATTTACTTAAAATCATTAAGTAACAAAATTTTAATACTTGTTGTAAAACCTCAAAATAGGCTTATTCGTATAAGTCAAAAATTAGATAAAAAATAATGAAATCTAAAAAACTCACTTTGAATTCAGTAATGTATTCAATTTTTGGCTTAACGATGTTAGGTATTTTTATTTTAACTATTACAACGTCAATACAAGTCGAAAATTTTTTGCGTGAAGAGTTACAGCTTCGCATTACTGATATTGTTCAAATTATGGCTGAAAAAATTGATGGTGATTTACACAGTCAAATAAAAACGATTGCAGACGACAAAAGTCCAACTTTTACTAAATTAAAAAACGATTTAGTAAAAATGCGTCTACACAGCACTGAAATTGCCAACATTTATACCATGCGAAAAATGGATGATGGCACATTTAGATTTATTGTTGATGGTTCTGAAAAAAATCAAAATGCAAACGGAGACCTTTATCCACATCCATCAAAAACACTGCTAAATGCTCTCAGTGATAACCCTCAAAAAAATATAGCTTACATTGAACCTCAAATTTATCATGATGAATGGGGCGCGTGGTTATCTGCTTACGCGCCTATTTTTACGTCTTCAGGCAAACTAGATGGCATTATTGGCATTGATGTTTCAGCTGAAAGTATTCATACACATCAACTTGAATTTATTCGCACCATTTCTATTGTTTCGTTTTTCGTCATTTTATTTACGTTGCCATTTCTATTTCGATTGATGAATTTTATTAAAATTATGATGAAAGAAAAGGAGCAGGCAAGTCTCGACTTCACACGACAACAATATGCGTTAGACAAACACGCAATTGTTAGTATTGCCGATAAAAATGGAATTATTATTTACGCCAATGAAAAATTTGTGGCTATCAGCGGTTATTCTAAAGAGGAATTGCTCGGACAAAACCACCGTATTCTAAATTCAGGACAACATTTGCCTGAATTCTTTGCTGGTATGTGGCAAACAATTAAACAAGGTAATCCATGGGAAGGTAGAGTATGTAATCGCGCAAAATCAGGCGAATTGTATTGGGTTCAATCAACGATTGTGCCTTTTTTTGATACAGAAGGTGTGATTGAAAGTTATATTTCAATTCGTACAAATGTAACATCACAAACAGAAATAGAGCGCATCACAGAACAAGCAAATGAATGGAACAGAACTATTTTAAATAATTTAGGTGATGGTATTTACACATTAGATTCAAATGAAAATCTCACTTATATGAATAATGAAGCTGAAAAAATATTAGGCTGGTCTTTAAAAGAAATTAAAGGCAAACCGATTCATCAAATTATTCATTATCAAAAACCAGATGGTTCAAATTTACCATTTGAAGAATGTCCCATTGCGCTAAGTATGAACAATAATGATGTTTATCGTTCTGATGATGAAGTATTTTTTCATAAAGATGGTAGTCCGATTCAAATCAGTATGGTTGGTGCTCCATTACTTGATGATAAAAAACTAATGGGTTCTGTCGCGTGTTTTCGTGATGTTAGCCAACAAAAAATGATTAAAGAACAACTTACGAAAGCGAAAGAAACAGCTGAACAAACTTCGCGTTTAAAATCAGATTTTCTTTCAACTATGAGTCATGAAATACGCACACCAATGAATGGCATTATTGGTATGACAGATTTGTTATTTGATACGCAATTAAATGAAGAACAACTCGAATTTGCCAATATCATAAAATCGTCGTCTCAAGCCTTGTTGACGATT
>CAIVBX010000276.1 GCA_903904275.1 uncultured Pseudomonadota bacterium | reverse complement strand
CACTACATTTTGATTTATCGAATAAAATTTAGATTTGCTTGATTGCTAATATGCGCTTTCACACACCACCATCATAATTCTTCTGACATGAAAAAAATTATTACTCTCTTGTTGTGTGTTTTATCTCCAATTTCTATGGCTATCGAAGTGGGTGCAAATGCACCTCAATGTAATTTAGTCGATTTGCACAAAAATACTGAATTATCGATTTCAAAACCAGGAAAAGTGGTTTATGTAGATTTTTGGGCATCTTGGTGTGCCCCATGTGCTAAATCGATGCCATTTTTAAATGAATTGCATGAGCAACTTTCATCCAAAGGCTTAGATGTTTTAGGGATTAACCTTGATGAAAATAAAGCAGATGGTTTGAAGTTTTTAGAAAAAGTCTCTGTTGTATTTCCCATGGCAACTAATCCTGATTCGCAATGTGCCGCAACGTTTGGTGTTCAAACGATGCCAACCAGTTACATATTCGATAAAAAAGGGAAATTGCGTTATATCGAGTTAGGTTTCTTTAGCGAAAATAAAAACGAATTACGTCAAAAAATTGAAAAATTATTAGCCGAATAAAAAACAAAAAACTTAGAGCGAATATGAAAAAAATATGTCTATTTAGTTTGTTGTTCATTGTTTCTATCGCGGTGACAGGTTGTCAAACGGTTAATCCATGGGAACGGGGGAATCTTGCAAAACCCCAAATGGCACTAGAGTTTGAACCACTTACAGCAGCTTTAACGGCACACACTTTTAGTTCAAAAGAAGCTGCATCAGGTGGTTATGGTGTAGGTGGAGGCGGTTGTGGCTGTAACTAATCATGACGTAACAAAAAACATAGCATTAAATACTTTCACTGCCGCTGTACTCTCCTTGTTAGGAGTAACTACTCAAGCACAAGCAGCAGATGCTGAATATGTGGATTTAAATTCACAGTTCAGTCATTACGAAGAGGGAGCAAATCGAATGAAAGTTGATATTTATCAAGCCGCCGCACTCCTTCCATTGACAGATCGTTTTAGTTTTAAGGTGAATGGTGTAAAAGATATTGTGACAGGTGCATCGCCCGTGACAAATATCCCCACAGCAAATGGTAAGGCTTATCAAGTCATGTCAGGCGCGTCAATTAAAGATGTTCGAGAGTCTGTAGATGGTGCAGCAACATATAAACATGATTATGGAAGTTTGAGTTTAGGTGGCGGTGTTTCCACTGAAAATGATTATAACTCGAACTTTTTCAATATCGATTCACGGATAGATTTCAATCAAAAAACAACGACGCTCGAAACGGGTTATGGATTTTCATCTGATACGGTTTGGGCAATCGACCACTGTCCGCCACATTGTTTACCGAATATGCCAAAAACTGATACCTATCGTAGACCAAATGTTGGTGGCGATAAAAATACGCACCAGGGTATTTTAGGCGTAACTCAAATTTTAGATAAAGATTCATTAGTACAAGCAAATTTAACTTATACCTACAACGGTGGTTATTTATCTGACCCGTACAAAGTTGTTTATACACCTTGGGTTACAACACCTTATCCAGGATATTCAGATTTTGGTGGTTATTCGCACGACACCAGACCTTCAAGCCGTAATCAAATTGCGATTTTGACGCGCTATGTACATCATTTTTCGGTTCTCAATTCAGCCGCTGTGCATTTGGATTATCGCTACTATGTTGATACTTGGGGCGTCAATGCACATACCTTTGAAGCGACATGGATTCAACCCGTATGGCAGGATTGGAAAATCAGTCCAACAGTTCGTTATTACACGCAAGGTTCAGCAGATTTTTATCAACCCTATTTCACTGCACCGCGAGCGGATGGTTATTATTCGTCAGATTATCGTTTAGCCCAATTTGGTGCAATTGGTGGCGGCGTTCAAATCAGCAAAGAATTCTTTGAAAAATTGGACTTGGGCTTTGGCATTGATTTTTATGAGCGCAAAAACAATTATGGTTTTAACGGCGGGACAGGGACGAGCGTGGATAATTTCACATTTTCAATGTACACCGCGAAAATAAATTTCAAGTTTTAGGACAAAGTTTGAAGAAGCTTCATTTATTTGCCTGTGAATTTACCTCTATGGGTTCGCCGTGTGAATTGCAGATTTATACAACGGACAATTCACATTTTCAAAACGTTGCACAAAATGTGATTCACGAGATGGTACGTTTAGAAAAAAAGTATTCGCGTTATCGTGATGAAAGTTTTTTATCTGAAATCAATCGTTGTGCCGCAAAAGGAGAAGCCATTGAAGTTGATGCTGAAACAGCGCATTTACTGAATTACGCAGTTACTTGCTATGAACAAAGTGATGGACTTTTCGATATTACTTCTGGTGCGCTGCGACAACTTTGGAAATTCAATGCCACAAAACCATCCTTGCCTAAACAAGACGAAATTAACGCACTTTTAACGTTTATTGGTTGGGAAAAAGTCCAGTGGAAATCTCCGATATTACGTTTTTCAATTGCAGGAATGGAATTAGATTTTGGCGGTATCGTTAAAGAATACGCGGCAGATCGTGCTGGTGCAATGTGTGCAGCAATGGGCATCAAACATGGAATTATCAATTTAGGTGGTGATATAAAAATCATTGGTGGTCATCCTGATTCATCGCCTTGGAATATCGGCATTCGTGACCCTAGAAATAAAAATGACGTTTCCAGTGTGGTTCAACTGACTACAGGCGCGATGGCAAGCAGTGGCGATTACGAACGGTGTATTGATATTGCTGGTAAACGTTATGGACATATTCTTAATCCAAAAACGGGATTTCCAGTTCAACATTTCGCGTCAATTACAGTTATTAGTGATTTTTGTGTTCTCGCTGGTAGTGCTTCAACGATTGCCATGCTTAAAGAAAAAGAAGGCGAAGAATGGCTTGATTTACTCGGTCTTCCATATCAATGGATTGATGTTAATGGTTTAGTTGGTGGGAATCTCTAAAAAACAACGCAATACATCTAAATAAATTTCTAAACTTTAAAGGCATAAACATGGCAACAACTACTGGTACAAGTGGCAACGATTCTTGGAGTTTAATATCGTCTTATTCTGGAACATTAGATGGTTTAGATGGTGTTGATACACTTGGACTCGGCACACTAAAAAGATCTAATTTTAAACTTACTCAAAATTCTGATGGAAGTGTAGTCATCGATACTGTGTCAGGTGCAAGTGGTACACCTAACAGCCATATTGTGTTGAAAAACATGGAAATTCTTAAATATAATTCTGGACAATCATCTCTTGATTTGACCACCTATTTTCCTAAAATCATTTCATACACACCTGCTGATGCTTCAACAAATGCACCACTAAATAATCCTATCATTCTACAATTCAATGAAACGATTTCTCGAGGCACAACGGGAAACATTACCATTCATCAAGGTTCTGCAACAGGCACTGTTTTAGAAACGTTTAAAGCAGCGAGTGATCAACTTTTAGCTTTTGCCCAAGATACATTAACCATTACGCCTAACGTCAAATTAGATGCAAACACGCATTATTTTGTAACTATCGACACAGGTGCAGTGAAAGATTTATCTGGAAATAGTTATTTAGCTAATACAAGCTACGATTTCACCACTCAACCAGCAAATTCAAGTAATCACCTTCCAACGGGTTCAGTTTTAATTTCTGGTACATCAACAGAAAATCAAACATTAACTGTGAGCAATACTCTCGCTGATGCCGATGGTTTAGGCGTAATAAGTTATCAATGGCTGAGTGATGGCACTGCTATTTCTAATGCAACTCAAAATACTTACGTTTTAACGCAAGCAGATGTGGGTAAAAAAATCAGTGTTAAAGCGAGTTATGTAGATGGATTGAATACATCAGAAAGTGTGTTATCTCAAGCAACTGATGCAGTGTTAAACATCAATCACGCTCCCACCATTGCCAAATCAATCTCTACGCACACCGCTAAAGAGGGAAGTCTGTTTAGTTATGTCATTCCGAGTAATACTTTTACGGACAGCGATAAGGACACACTCACGCTTACCGCAACATTAAATAATCAGCCGCTGCCTTCATGGCTTACGTTGATTACAAATAAATTAACAGGAATTCCCACTTATACTTCTGGCGATATTAAATCCAATGTTGTAAGTATCACGGCAGATGACGGACATGGTGGCTCTGTTACAACTAACTTCACGTTAAATATAACAAATGTTGCAAAAATAACAGGCACTGCGAATGCGGATAATCTTTTGGCTGGTCTGGGTAACGATATAATTTCTGGAGGAGCGGGCAATGACACAATTGACGGTGGTCTTGGAAATGACACATTGACGGGTGGAACAGGGAATGACATTTTTGTATTTGATACCGCATTAGATGGGAAAAATAATGTCGATACGATTACAGATTTTGTACATGGTACGGATAAAATTCAACTGGCTAAAAGTGTTATGACAAATTTAGGCGTAACAGGGATTCTCAGTGTTGATGATTTTAAACTTTCTACCCAAGTCTTAGATGCTTCGGATAGGATTATTTACAACGCCAAAACGGGCGGATTATTCTACGATTCTGATGGTAATGGTGCAAATGCAGCCGTTGAATTCGCTATTATCGGCGTGTCTAAACATCCCGTATTAAGTAACACAGATTTTAACGTTGTTTAAAATTTAAAATACAAACAACCCATCAACTAAAAGCTGTTGGGTTGTTTCGGTATGAAAATTAAAATAATTTATCGAAACCAAATTGCTGCACAAATCATCAATGCCCCCATCAAAATTGCCCACAATTGTCCTTGCTGTTGTTTTGCAATTTGTTGGCGCAAAAGCGCAAATTCACGTTGTTGCAAAGCCGCCCGTTTTTCAGTTTGAGCAGCATTATCGAGAGCTTTATAAAGTAACGTTGGAATTTCAGGAAATTGGTCGGCAAAATCAGGAATTTGTCGAATCAGTTTTTTAATTTTTGCTGTCGGACTTAAACGCTCTTGAAACCAGGATTCTAAAAAGGGTTTTGCGGTTTGCCATAAATCCAAATCAGGATAAAGTTGCCGTCCTAAACCTTCGATATTCAGCAACGTTTTTTGAAGTAAAACGAGTTGCGGTTGAACGTGCATATCGAATCGTCGCGCGGTTTGAAACAAACCTAATAAAACTTGCCCAAATGAAATGTCTTTCAGCGGTTTTTCAAAAATAGGTTCACAAACACTCCGAATTGCAGCCTCAAATTCTTCAATCCTGACTGAACTTGAAACCCAACCTGATTCAACGTGCATTTCAGCGACACGGCGATAATCTTGATTGAAAAAAGCCAAGAAATTTTCGGCTAAGTAACGCTGATCGGACGCAGATAAACTGCCTACAATTCCAAAATCAACCGCAATATATTTATCAGGTAATTCCACAAAAATGTTACCTGGGTGCATATCAGCATGAAAAAAATTATCTCGAAAAACTTGTGTGAAAAATATCTCAACGCCCCGTTCTGCTAAAGTTTTAAAATCAGCACCAGCTGCTTTTAATTGTTCAATTTCACCGACTGGAATACCGTGAATTCGCTCCATAACCAATACATTTTTTCGCGTGAATTCCCAATGAATTTCGGGTACATATAAAATTTCCGACCCTTCAAAATTTCGTCGTAATTTCGCTGCATTCGACCCTTCACGCATTAAATCGAGTTCGTCTAATGTTGTTTTTTCAAATTCAGCAACAATTTCTGTTCCATGCAAACGCTTTCCATCTACCCAAAAACGTTCCGTCCATTTCGCTAATTCATAAAGCAAGCCAATATCTGCCACGATGCGTGGTGCAATGTTTGGACGCAACACTTTTACAACAACTTCTTCACCTGTATGCAATTTTGCGGTGTGAACTTGCGCGACAGAAGCCGATGCTAAAGGTGTAGCGTCAAATTCAGCAAAGGCTTTATCAATTGGCATTCCCAACGCTTTTTCAATAATTTGAATGGCTAAATCACTTGAAAATGGTGGCACACGGTCTTGAAGTTTTACCAATTCTTCGGCAATGTCATCAGGTAATAAATCTTTTCGAGTTGAAAGTGCTTGTCCAAATTTAACGTAAATTGCACCTAAATCTTCTAAGGTTTTACGAATTCGCACGCCGCGTGAATCGGCATCATTTTTAAAGCGAGCATAAGGCGATAAAATCGCTAAATATCGAATTGGACGCATAAACGGCGTTTGTAATACGAGTTCATCTACGCCGTGACGAATGAAAACCCAATGAATATGAACTAAACGAAAAAGTGTTTTTAGGCGCATTTTAGAAAAATAAAAGGTGAAAATAAAAAGTAGTGTAACGCAAATCCGCATTAACGCTGATAAATGCCACCTAAAATAACGGAATGTTCTGCACCTGTCACTGCTTGCAAATTCCCCGTTTTTTGATGCAGAGTTTGTTTTGCTAACCATGCAAATGCAATCGCTTCAACGTGATCAGGATGCAAACCAAAATCACCTGTTGATTGCACGACACAAGGTGCATTTTCGTTTAATAATTTCATTAAATACGCATTGTGAACACCGCCACCACAAACTAAAATGCGCGCAGTTTCAGGTGCAAATTGTTTAATTGCTTCGCAAATTGTAATTGCTGTTAAATAACAAAGGCTCGCTTGTACGTCTTCAGGACGATAATTTTGCACATCACATTTTGATTCCAGCCACGCTAATGAAAAATAATCAACCCCCGTACTTTTAGGTGGTATCGCGTGAAAATAGGACTCTTTTTTTAAACAATTTACTAATTCAATGTTCACCACACCTGAATTTGCCCACGCGCCATTTTTATCAAAACTTTTGTTTAAATGGCGTAAAGTCCATTGATTTAATAAAACATTTCCTGTTCCTGTATCAAATCCTAAAACAGGTAAATTTGCATTTGCAGGTAAAACCGTAATGTTTGCGATGCCGCCGATATTCACAATGCAGCGCGTTTCATTTTCACAATGAAAAACGGCTTGATGAAAAGCGGGAACAAGCGGCGCACCTTGACCACCTGCCGCTAAATCACGCCGTCTAAAATCAGCCACGGTTGTAATGCCTGTTTGTTGAGCAATGTAATTAGGATCGCCAATTTGTAACGAAAATGGATATTCTCCTAACGGTGAGTGATAAACCGTTTGTCCATGACTACCAATCGCAACAATATCGGCTTCAGACAGTTTTTGTTTTCGCAGTAATGTTTGTACGGTACGGACAAACCAATGTCCTAAACGCACATCCATTTCGCCATAATCTTGCAACGAAATTAACGCATTAGGTGAACTTAATCGTTGCAATTCGGCTTGAATTTCAAAGGAAAAAGGCAAGTATTCAAACGCAATGAGTTTCACATTGTCACAACTTAAATCGACCAACGCAGCATCAATTCCATCGATGCTTGTGCCAGACATTAAGCCAATATAAAGTTCAGGTGAGGGCATTTTCAAATCAAAAAAGGTTATTGTTTGCGGTGATTACGCTAAAATCACCATAAGAAGTTAGAATTTCAAGAGAATTCATCATGTGTTTATTTTTTCGATTATTGCAATGTTTTATTTTAGGATTGATTTGCTGTGAATTTGCAATTGCTGATACAACACCTCAGTCATCAACAATATGGTTAGATAAACTTTTAGGATTATCTACAACGTTATACGAACCCGATTTTTCTAAAACCAGTCCTTTCAACATCACAATTTATAAAGTGGGGATTCATCCATTACATAATCCCAAACGCTTGTTTGAAGTCTACGCGCCACTTGTCGATTTATTTAATGCAAACATTCCAAACGTTAAATTTGTTTTAGAAGCCTCGAAAAATTATGAGGAATTCGACAAAAAACTTTATGCTGGAAAATTCGATTTTGCGATGCCAAATCCTTTTCAAACCATTAACGCGCTAAAACACGGTTATCATGTGTTTGCCAAAATGGGCGATGATGAAAGTTTTCGAGGTATTATTTTAGTTCGTGTCGATACGGGAATTAAGCATATTTCCGATTTAAAAGGGAAAGTCGTTGCTTATCCTGCGCCTACTGCTTTAGCTGGCACATTGATGCCACAATACTATTTACAAACGCATGGTTTGAACATTAACACAGATATTGAAAACATTTATGTTGGTTCTCAAGAATCATCAATTATGAATGTATTAAATAGAAAAGTTGCCGCAGGTGCAACGTGGACACTTCCGTGGAAAGCTTTTATTAAAAATGACCCCGAACTCGCACAACAATTAGAAGTAAAGTGGCAAACTGAATCACTTATCAATAATAGCTGGGTGGCGCGTAATGATATGCCAACAGAAATAATTAAAAAAATTACAGATGTTTTGTTACATTTAGCCGATACAAGTGAAGGAAAAAATATCTTAGCAACGATTCCTATTTCAAATTTTGAAGCCGCGAATGACGAAACTTATAAACCTGTTGAAGCATTTATCAATCATTTCAACACAATTGTTCGTCCCTTAAATTAAAAAAGACACATGAAAAAAATTTT
>CAIVBX010000275.1 GCA_903904275.1 uncultured Pseudomonadota bacterium | reverse complement strand
GGTGATTATGAAAAAGCACTGCGCGAAACGTATCAACCTTTTTTACAGCAACCCACGTCGTTAAAAGTTATTCAAAGTTACAAAGAATCAAGTGAACATCTTGATGAATACACGAATTTATTGGTGTATTTTGAAAATAAATTAGATGAACGATTGCACGATTGCATCAGTTTTGAAAAGCATCGAGACGACATAAAACTGATTTGCTCACAACTTAAAACGTCAATTCGTCGTTGGACAAAAGATGCAATGAGTTTAGGACGTGACGTGGTATTTTTTATTACTGCTGATCACGGCATGACGGTGACACAAGAATTATATTCGGGTGAATCGCTAGGCGAAACAAGCGAACGTTTTTTTAAATTGAAATCATTGCATTCTGAAATTCCACCCGATTTTGTGAAATTTGAAAATTACGCGATTCCCAAAAAAAGATTACGGCTAACAGCGGATGGATTGCTCACGCACGGCGGTTTAACACCAGAAGAAGTGCTAATTCCGTTTGTAACGTTCACCACAAAAACACCTGAACCGACAAAAGCATCCATTAACGTCACGTTAAAAAATTCACAAGCTCGTCGAATTGGTGATAAAAAATGGCAAATCGAACTCAGTCTGATGGCAAATAAAAACGTCAGTGATATTCGTATTAAACCCAATGGCATTTTTCAAGGTGAAGCAAGTATTGATAGTTTGCGAGCAAACAAAAACCAAGAAATTATTTTGTCTTTTAATGCAACAAATGAACAGCAAGGACGCACAGAAATGGAGTTCACCATTTTGTATTGTGATTACGTTTCAGATTCTGTTTCCAGAGTGAAAGCAAACGAAACTATTTTAAAAACCATTGCGATTGATTTTTCTGTCGCACTTTTAGAAAAAGATGTGAGCGCACAACGTTTTGAGGGGATGTTTTGAACGGTCAAGAATTAGACGAAAGAATCCATTTATTATTCAGTGATTTAGTCATTGATAAAGCCTTAGTGCGACGTTTAAAAATTCGTGAAAATCGTGCTATTCCAAGTTTTGTTGAAGAGTGGTTGATTTCACGATTTCAAGAATCAGAAACGTCTGATGAAGCGATTTATCAAGCTATTACGGGCTTTATGAGCAAACATTTACCAACAAAAACGGAAAAAGACAAACTTAAACGCCAGTTACAACGTGGTGAAACATTAGTTATTTTGGATAAGTTTGAAGTCAGTATCGATATTAAAAATAACAAACAACGGGTTTCAATTCCTTGTTTAGACGAAACTGCCGCCAGCGTCACGCATGAAGTTTTAGACAATAACGAATCATTGCTCGAAGGTGGACAATGGGGCGCGGGACGTTTAATTGTACGACCAGAAGGCAAAACAAATGTGATTGAATTGATTGAATTTCATCCAATGCAATCTGGAAAAGTGAATTTAAAACAGTTAATTGCTGCGCGTGAACAATTTACAACTCGTGAATGGATTGCTTTCATTTTACGGGCGATGGGTTATGAACCCTTTGCTTATTCGGAAGCAGAGCAAAATAATTTGATTTTAAGATTGTTGCCACTGGTGCAAAATAATTTAAACATGATGGAGCTTGCGCCCAAAGGCACAGGGAAATCCTTTATTTATTCCAATTTAAGTCGTCACGTTTATTTGAATAGTGGCGGCGGTTTAACCCCCGCGCAATTATTCAAAAATTTAAACACCAAAGCAGTTGGATTATTGGCTAAAAATGATGTGTTAGTTTTGGACGAAGGGCAATCTATTAGTTTCAAAGGCGTTGATGATATTCATGCAAAATTTAAAGACTATTTAGAATCGGGGCATTACACAATCGGTGGAGACAAAATTACCAGTGAATGCGGTTTGATGATTTTGGCAAATATCGAGTTATATGAAAATCAACCGCGCCGCACGGATTATATTCGTCATTTACCTGAAATGTTTCACGACAGTGCGTTGATGGATCGATTTCACGGAATCATTGCAGGTTGGGAAATTCCGCGTTTTGAAACAACGAATTCCGCACAAGGTTTAGGTATGAAAGCCGATGTTTTCGGTGAATATCTGCATCAACTTCGTACAGTGAGTGCGACCGAGTTTCCTTTTGGTCAATGCCCTGTATTAGCTGGTGATAGTCGCGATACGAAAGCGGTTGAACGATTAACCAAAGCGTTATCAAAATTATTACTTTTAAATCCAGATCACGCAGATTATGAAACTTACGTTTTGAATCCTGCAAAAACTTTACGGCAACGTGTTAGGTCGCAACTTGCGGAACTGGATCCGCATGAGTTTTCGGCAAATTTGAATGTTTCACTTTAAACTGTAATGCCAATAAACATGATTGAGAACTTTTTCCACGCATAATTTTTCCAACTATAAACAGGCTAATTGCTGCAATTGGATTACTTCTTTCGTTAATCGTTTCACCGCAAAATCTATGTCATCAAGAGTTGTATAACGTCCAAAACTCAACCGAACTGCACCATAAAGTCGGTCACCTTCAATGCCCATTGCTCGCAAAACGTGTGAGGCTTCAACAGCACCCGAATTACACGCACTTCCTGATGAAATGGCGACATCATTTCGTAACGCAATAATCAGCGCATCCGCACTCACATTTTCAAAACTCACATTCAAAATGTTGGGTAATACCGAATTTTGCGAACCGTTTAACGTAAATGGTGGGAGATTTGCGAGTAAATGATTTCTCAACGTTTGCGCGTGTTGATAATCTGCGAGTCTATTTTTATTTGCTAAATCCAATGCTGTCGCCATTGTCATGATTTGATGCGTTGGCAACGTTCCCGAACGCAAACCGTATTCTTGACCACCGCCGTGTAATTGTGGCGAGAGTTTTAATTTAGCTCGATTACTCAAATAAAGTCCTCCGATGCCTTTCACGCCATAAAATTTATGTGCCGAAAAAGAAAGAAAACTAATCTGTATTTGGCTCAAATCAATATCGAGTTTTCCGACACTTTGCGCGGCATCAACATGAAAAAAAATGCCTTTTTCATTAGTGATTTCAGCCATTTTTTCGATGTTTTGAATTACGCCAGTTTCATTATTAACGTGCATCATGGAAACCAAAATTGTGTCGTCAGTAATGCAATTTTCGAGTTCATCTAAATCAATCAAACCTTCTGAATTTGGTTTTAAATAAGTGATTTGAAAGCCTAGCGTTTCTAAAAATTTGCAAGTATCGAGAACGCATTTGTGTTCAGTCGCACTGGTAATGATGTGTTTACCGTGCGCTTGAAAACGTTGCGCGACGCTTTTCAAAACTAAATTATTCGCTTCTGTCGCGCCCGAGGTGAAAATGAAATCGTGTGGTTTAGCGTTGAAAACCACCGCGATTTGTTCACGCGCAGTTTCGATTTGTTGATTCGCTTGTTCACCGAAACAATGCTGCGTTGAAGCGGGATTTGCGAAAGTATGATTTAACGACTCGACCATTACTGCGATAACTTCAGGTGCAGGTGGTGTAGTAGCGGCGTAATCGAGGTAAATTTTTTTGTGCAATGCTCTAACCCTAAATGCTTTAAAATTACCAAAGCATACCGCACAACAACCTCAATATAATGAAATTATTTAACCCAAACAAAGCGTCTTTTGGACGACATGAAACATTTTCACTGCGCTATTTTTGGCTCACAAAAGGTTTTCAAGCATTTATCGAAAATCCCGATATTTTTAAATCTGACGAAGCAACTGTGACGTTAGGCGTGGGTAAAAATATGGTGAACGCAATTCGCTATTGGTTACGCGCTTCGCAATTGCTTGAAGGCGAAAATAATGTTTTGAAAACAACCGAATTAGGCAATGCGATTTTTGCCACAGACGGTTTTGATCCATTTTTAGAAGACGACGCGACGTTGTGGGTATGTCATTGGCAACTTGCGACAAATGCAGAACTTTCAACAGCAATTTATTGGTTTTTTAATTGTTATCACAAGCCCGAATTTAATAGTGATGAAACAGCAAATGCGTTAGTTGATTTCGTCATAAATAACACTCATGGCAAGCATTCTGAAAAAACGGTTCGACAAGAAATTGCATTGATTTTACGAATGTATTGCCTCACACGTTCTCGTACAAAAGATGTTGAAGATGTTTTAGATTCGCCCTTAACAACCTTAAATTTAATTAGCAGCATGGATGGTAAAAATTACCGTTCACTTCCAGCATCACGAGAAACCTTGCCGTTAGGTGTGTTTAGTTTCGCGATAAATGAACTTTTTAATCAGCTCAATACGGTTTCAATTCCAATTAACACGTTAATGTATGGCGAAAAAAATGGCGTGGCGTTAGGCAGCGTTTTCCGTTTAACCGAAAACGCACTAATCACTCTTGTTGAGCAACTCGTAACAAAATATCCAATCATTTTTCAACTTAACGAAACCGCAGGAATACACCAACTTCTTCGCTATGAAAAACCCGATTCAATGACGTTTTTAAATCAGCATTACCAAGGAATAGCGCAATCATGATGGAACAAAAAATCAGTGTCGATACCCATTACACGCGCTCAATTCATTTAGAAAAAGACGCAAGGTCGCTTTTGATTTCATATATTCCAACTTCTCGCGCGTTGCAAACATTGGAAAAAATCGCCGCTACATTTAATGAATTTGATATGCCGCGAGCATGGTCATTGATTGGTCCTTACGGTTCAGGAAAATCCGCATTTGCCTTGTTTTTAGCGCAACTTTTAAACGAAAAAAATCAAGCAGTCACCGTTCTTGCTAAAACTGACCAACCACTTGCAGCAAAATTTGAGCATTCAAAATTAGGCTACTGCACTGTTTTATTATCGGGTAATCCTGAATCGTTGAGTAAGCGTTTGGTCGCCGCGTTATATCTAGCGACAGAAACCTATTTCAATAAATCATCGCCTATTGTTAATCAATTCAAATTAGCAACTGAAAAAAACCTTACCGTTAGCGAACTTATTGAGTTAGTTACGAAATTACAAAACGCGGTTGTCGCAAAATCAGGTGCAGGCATTTTAATTATCATTGATGAATTGGGGAAGTTCCTCGAATACGATGCTCGACAATCCAATTCCGATGATATTTTTTTATTGCAAGCGTTAGCTGAATTGGCGCGAAAAGGTCACAAAGCAAACTTATTGCTCGTTGTTTTAATGCACCAGCCCATTGAGCAATATGCTAAAAATCTAAGTGAAACTGCCAAAAATGAATGGTTGAAAGTATCGGGACGTTTTGAAAGTGTGCCGTTTTTAGAATCTACTGAACAAACCATGCGCGTGATTGCAGCGGCATTTAAAAATGAATTAACTGACGAAGAAAAAAGTGTTGTCAAAACACACACCGATTTGGTTTCGAAAGTTTTAGTTGAACAATCTGCCGTGCCGAATCATTTGAATGTGCAAACTGCAAGCGAATTATTTTCACAATGTTATCCGTTGCATCCTTTGTCGTTGTTGATTTTGCCTGTGCTGTGTCAAAAAGTAGCTCAAAATGAACGTACCTTATTTAGCTATTTAGGTAGTCAAGAAATTCACGGTTTTAAAGACAGTTTGTCGCGTCTTAAAAGTGTGAACGAATGGATTTTGCCGTGGGAAATTTTCGATTATTTCATTCAAAATCAACCCACCGCCACGACTGACCATTTGACGCATCGACGTTGGGCAGAAGTTGTCACCGCATTAGAGCGTTTAGGTTACGACGCGCCGAAAATTGAAATCGAATTACTTAAAACCATTGGTTTGCTTAATATTATTGGGCATCATAATGGTTTGAAAGCGAGTTGTAATTTGTTGGATTTGACCAAT
>CAIVBX010000274.1 GCA_903904275.1 uncultured Pseudomonadota bacterium | reverse complement strand
GCAAAAAATTGTATTGTTAATGATGGCAAACAGAACTAATCACGACACTGGATTATGTTTTCCTTCGCATGAAACATTGGCAAAAGAGTGTGGAATGACAACTCGCTCGGTGATAAATCAGATAAATATACTATCCGAGCAGGATTTATTGAGTGTTATTCATACATTTGGCGATGATGGCAGAAAGCGCAACAATCACTATCGGTTGCACTTGGACAAATCAGCAAAAAAACCAAGTACAGTAAAAATGGACGTGAATGACGTTCACCTCCCTAGTGAATCTCTTTCACCTACCCTAGTGAATGACGTTCACCTCCCTAGTGAATCTCTTTCACATAAACCAGTAATAATAACCAGTAATATAAAACCAGAAATAAAACCTAAAGATAACTCTCTCTCTAGCGAGCGCGAAGAAACCACAAAAAATAGTAGGGAATTTCCTAAAAATTTAGAGCGCGAATTACCGCCGCCTTCTGCACAATGCCCAACGATTGACAAAGAAGTTGAAACACTAACGGCTGAGGACGTTGTGAAATATCTTGCTGCTTTGACAATCATTTTGCCGATTGACGATGCACAAATGTTCATCAACCGTTACGCCTCTCAAGGATGGTTTGTAAATGGTAATCCTATTGCGGACTGGCGAGCTAAAGCACGGGAATGGTGCGGACGTGGAAAGAAATATCAAGAAAATGAAAAACAAAACGAGGCGGCTAAAAATCCCGTTACAAGAAATAAAAATCAAGTTGATAAACACAGTAAATTCACCCAGCCAGATTACTACGCTGGAATGAACGATGATGGGAGTTTCTAATGGCATTTAAACCCGCATCTAATCTGCTGAACATCGTTCCGAAAGTGGTAAAAAAAGAAAATCGATATTGTGAAAAGCACGGTGATTTCTTGTCTGAATTTCGCAGTGAGGCAATGGGCTGGTCTGGTTGTGCTGAATGCTTAAAAGATAGCTATTACGAAATAGCAAAGCTCTATAAAGGGGATGTTGATGCTGTTGGGATTCAAGGCGATATGAATTTAAAAATAAAACAATCTGGGATACCAGAGCGTTTTTCATCCAAGAATTTTAACGGCTATGTTATCGATGAGAATAATGAAAAGCAGCGTGTGATTTTTGATTTTTGTACAAGTTACGCGCTGAATTTCGAGAAAGCAAAGCGTACTGGTCAAAGTTTCATGCTCTTAGGCGGGGTGGGAACTGGAAAAACACATTTAGCGGTGGTGATTGCTATTGAGGTTATGAAACGTAGGCACAGTGTCGTTTTTACTAGCGCATCAAAGCTAATTCGCTCAATCATAAATACTTACAGCAAGGGAAGTGACCAAAGAGAATCAGAGGCAATCGCTATCTACACAGACTGCGATTTGTTAATCATTGATGAAGTTGGTGTACAGCGTGGTACACATTACGAAAAAGATATGATTTTTGACGTGATTAACGAACGTTATGAGAATTTACGCCCAACCATTGTGCTATCGAATCTGAATCTTGCCGAAATAAGAAAATATCTAGGTGAGCGCGTGCTTGACCGTTTTCGCGAAAACGAAGGTAAGGCGTTTTTGTTGGATTGGGACAGTTATCGTGGACGGGTTGACGCATGAATAACATAAACATATCAGAATTTCCAGTGATGAAAAAACGTTGTTCAACTTGTCCGTTCGGCGAAAAAGGTCAAAAAGACAACTGCCCTGAAATCGCCGATACAGTAAGAGCCAGAGCATTGACAGTTAGTCAAGTTTGTCACCATCCACGTCTGAACGGAAAAAAAGAAACACACTTATGCCGTGGAGGCAGGGATTATCAGCTGGAAATAATGCACCGATTGCGCGTTATTACAGAACCAACTGATGAGGCTTGGAATATGGCTCGCACTCAGAATCTTAAATTTTTAACGATACGGGAATGAGGTTTTACATTGAAATTGATTGAAAGTTTTAGGGATTTAATTTGTTCATTAGCGGTTATTGCGATTATTGCACTTATCGTTTTTGGAATTTTAGTCGGTTATTTCGCCAGTGAAAAACTGGGGATTAAACTTTTTTCATGGGGTGATTTTGAGTGAGCAAATACGGCAACAAAAAAGCAGTTGCTGAATTTAATGGGCAGTTGGTTACATTCGATTCAACACTTGAACGCGATAGATTTAATTTGCTTTTAATTCGACAAAAAGCAGGTGAAATTTCAGGTTTGGAACTTCAACCCGAATTCATTTTGTTAGAAAAATTTACAAATAATCGCGGCAAATATCGCGGTATTAAATACATTGCGGATTTTCGTTATCTCGAAAACGATAGGGTTTTTGTCGAAGACGCAAAAGGCGTTTTGACGAAAGAATATCAAATAAAAAAACAGTTATTCCTTAGTCAGCGTGACCGTGATGTTTTTGGTCAGGATTTGATTTTTCGTGAAGTCACGCGAAAAGGTTGCAGTTGGAACGTGAAGGAAATGTGATTTTTTGGGTTACAAAAAAGGACGATTATGCGAGATAACTTAGTTGCGACAGTTGGTTTAAGAATGAAAGAAGCGCGTGAAATATCGGGTTTTACACAGAGTGCAGCGGCAAAGATATTAGGTTACAGAAACAGTACGTTTTTATGCAAAATTGAAAATAACAATGCTGTGACAATTTCAATGAAAGTCATCATAAGAGCCTCAAAACTATACGATGTTAGTTGTGATTTTTTACTTGGATGTAGCGAAGACTGGGAGCGCGATGCTAGGGATGCACAATCATCAAATGCGATGGGATATATTTTAGAAACATGGACGGAACAACATTTGAACGATCTGAACGCCATTAGACGGAACGAAAACAAAGTAAAAACGCTGTGTAAAGCAGTGGGTATGTATTCGCAAAGTGTTAATGAATGCAGAAAATCACTAAATTTATTCATGGCGAAAAATAAGAATTTTGACGATTTGAAATGTGGTGCAATGTTGGTTAATGCCATTTGTGGTGCTGAAAATGCCGTTTAT
>CAIVBX010000273.1 GCA_903904275.1 uncultured Pseudomonadota bacterium | reverse complement strand
CGAAATTAAAAGCGGTATTTGAAGACCAGGCTATCACTATTCCTGCTAGCGATGATGTGGCAAGTGACTTAAATGCACTGCAAATCATCGATGGAATTATCAAATTGCCAGCCGTAAAAAATGAATCAAAAGAAGGATTAAAACGACATGGCGACAGTGCGATTGCAATAGCAATGGCTTATTCAGCATCGTTAGAAAATGGTGGTGAAATTGATTATATCGATGTACCCAGTTCGCGTTGGGGTGACGATGATGATTATGATTTTTTTAGTTAAGGATATGACATGATTTTAGATTCCAACGGAAAGCCATTTGATAAATCAACGCTCGAAAAAAGCCAGCTCGATGAAACCGCACAAACGCAATTTTTAAAGCATGAATTTGCAGGGCATTTGGGCAAAGGATTAACGCCGCAACGCTTAAATCAAATTTTGCATCGTGCTGAACAGGGCTGGATTGTTGATCAGTGTGATTTGTTTGAAGATATGGAGGAGCGCGACGGTCATATTTGCGCGGAATTATCAAAGCGAAAACGGGCTATTTCAGGCTCAGAATGGGCAATTGAAGCTCCAAAAAACGCCACCTCTCAAGAAAATAAACTCACAGAAACGATTGCTGAAATCTTTGCGGAATTACCTGATTTTGAAGATGTGATTTTGAATCTCAGTGAAGCGATTGGTTTTGGTTTTGCGAATCTTGAAATCACATGGGATTTAATCGGCGGTATTTGGCAGCCGCGTAATCTGACACACTGCCCTGCACGCTGGTTTCAATTATCTACGACTGATCGCAACGAAATTCGTTTGCGCGACGGTTCGAGCAATGGCGCAGAATTATGGCAAGCGGGTTGGCTGGTTCACAAGCACAAAGCCAAATCAGGCGATGTGTCTCGAATGGGCTTGCATCGTGCGCTGGCGTTCCCGTATTTGTTTAAGCATTACGCGGTCAATGATTTAGCGGAGTTCTTGGAAATTTACGGTTTGCCAATGCGCTTGGGGTCTTATCCCAACGGCGCAAGTGACAATGAAAAGCGCAAATTAGCGCAAAGCGGTCGCGTCGATTGGTCATAGCGCGGCAGGGATTATTCCTGATGGGCAAAAAATCGAGTTTATCGAAGCAGCAAAAGGCACGGGTGAACCGTTCAAAACAATGATGGATTGGTGCGAAAGCACACAATCAAAAGTCATTTTGGGTGGCACACTGACCAGTCAAGCCGATGGAAAATCATCGACTAACGCGCTCGGTAAGGTGCATAACGAAGTGCGTCATGATTTGTTAGTGTCCGATGCGATGCAGATTGCGAGCAGTCTAAATCGCTTTGTTAAGCTAATTTGTCAGGTAAATGGCTGGCAAGGTCACACGCCGAAGTTTGTTTTTGATACTAATGAACCCGAAGATTTAGCGTTATTTGCGGATGCCATTCCTAAATTGGTAGCTGTGGGAATGAATAAAATTCCCGTGTCGTTTTTGTATAAAAAGCTCAAGATTCCAGTTGCAAAAGAAGGTGAGGAAGTTCTAGCAGCTATGCAAAGTACCTCCCCCCTGCCCCCCTCCAAAGGGGGGGAAGCAACAGCAACAAGTTCTTTATCTTTAGCCCACTTTGAGGGGGGGGGGGCGCGGTAGCGCAGGGGGGTGTACTTTTCACCCCTGACCAACAGGTTATTGAGGAATTGGCGGATAACGTACTCGAAAAACTAAACAGTCTCATTCCTGAACAAGCCATTTTCAACGCGATTAAAGCCGCGAAAAACTACGATGATTTAGCAGACCGTTTAGCTGTGCTTTTCGTTGAAACAGATACCAGCGAATTTAGAACCGTACTTGAACGGGCAACTTTTGCAGCCGACGTAATGGGTTATGCGAATGCCTGACCTGATTAAATTAAGTTTTAATCAGCCATTTTATTACCATGCTTATTACGGAATCCTTAGACTGGCGCGACATCGTGAATCAAATGCCTATCAGCCAAACACGAACATTAGCATCTTATTGCAACGTCAAATCGTATAACAAAACATCGAAACGACTGACATTAAAAATCAATGTTGATAATGCCCGCGTTGTGATTGATACATCACTTGACGATTTAGAACGTGCCATTCATGGCATCACAGGGATTAACATTTCGGTATAGATTACATTATGCGAATTGGGCGACATAACAGGCAAACGCAAGCACACATTAAACGATTAAATTTTAAATGATAGATGCCGATAACAGCGTTAATTTTTAATTAACTCCACAGGTAAAAACTATGAAAACAATTGATTCGTCTGCATTGGGATATAGCTATCCAACATCTTCTACTGTTAAATCTGACCAAACCTCAAGTTCTAACAACGGTGATGTTTTTGCACAAAATGTGATGCAAGCACTAAATAATACGGATTTGGGAACGCAAGATACATCAAAAATCAATATCAATGCTGCTAATCAAGCGTTAAGTAACTTTGAAAGTGATTTCAAATTGGCGGTGCAAAATGCTAAAGCAACAAGTGCAACAACGAGCGATGCTCAACAAAGTCCTGTCAGTGATAGCGATGTAGCGAGTTTAGAAAACGACGTGAACAGTATCATTACTAATTTAGGGGGTACGCCAGCAGCTAAAAATGTACAGCAGTTTTTAGCGAACCTTGCCAAAAATCAAATGCTTGTTGCAGGCTAATTTTAACGAGTGATTTCAGCGTGTCCTACCCGCCCACCATATCCGCATCAGATTTGATACCAAT
>CAIVBX010000272.1 GCA_903904275.1 uncultured Pseudomonadota bacterium | reverse complement strand
TTTCATAGCCAACAGGTGGTTGATCGTAATATTTTCCTTCGCGTGGAATATGCAAAATTGTCAATTTACTGTCTTTAAAAATCCAAGTATCTTCACGCGGAAGTGCGACTTCTTTTTCACTTGCTGTGTTTTTCGTTGATTCAAGTTTCCATGTTCCAACAACTTCTTCTTTCGATTTCAAATCAACATCAGCAAAAACAACATTTGTGAAAGCCGATAAAACGAACAACATTGATGCGATATTTATTTTTTTCATTCTAATTTCCTTTTTCGGATTTGGTGTATCGAATGATTCGATACATCCATTTTCGATTATGCGCTAGAAATCATTGAATAAATAGGCGTTTTTATCATTTAAGAATTTGTTCAAGAACATTCAAACAATGTCCATCTGTTTTTACTTTGCGCCATTCCTGAACCAAAATGCCATCAGCGTTAATTAAAAAGGTACTACGTTCAATGCCAATTACTTGTTTGCCATACATATTTTTCAACTTCAATACGTCAAATAATTGGCAAAGTGTTTCGTCATTATCTGAAATTAAATCAAACGGTAAATTCTGTTTGCATTTGAAATTATCATGCGACTTCAAATTATCACGAGAAACACCCAAAACAAGAGTATTCGTTGCTTCAAATTGTTCATAATTATCTCGAAAGTCTTGCGCTTCTAACGTACAACCTGGCGTATTATTTTTAGGATAAAAATATAAAACGACATTTTTTCCACGAAAATCACTTAATTTTATTGCTTTGTCGCCTGTCATTTTTGCACTGAAATCAGGCACAGCTTCACCAATAATGATATTTTTCATTTTTATTTCGCTCCAAAGGGTTCAAAAATAATATCTGCGTTAATTTGGTCACAAATATACATGATGTCATCGCGCAACATAAACATCGATACATTATTTGGGATTGCAATGACAAAACGCGCGGAAAAGAGTTGTGCATCTAAATACGGGGCTGGGTAGCGTCGTCCTGAAATCTCTTCAATTTCCACATTCCGCTGGTTAAAAAATGCCATGATTTTCTGTAAGATGTCATTACTTTCTAAACCAATAACTTCCACAATATAAGGCATGGATTGTTCGATAACACGCGGTTTTTCAATTCGATGACTGTGAATTTTAGCGGAGAATTTTTTTTCTGTGGCATGTAACGTGCTTTCATATTTAGCAAGTTGATTCCAATTACCTTCAACAAGTAAATAAGCGCAATGTAAATCGCCAAATCGAGAGGATTTCAAGTCGACCATTCGGCAACCAGCAGCTGTTGTTGAGAATATCAATTCTGGAATCGCGCCAAACGGATTGTCGTTTAAAACAGTAATGGCAAGTTGCATAACGTTGAACCTTTTGAAAAGTATTTTAGGAATTTAGCAATAAATAAACGAAAATTTACGTCGAATTATTAAAACATTAGCATAACAAATCACGCCTGCGACCATGTAATAACTTTTAATCACGCGGCATTTTCTTTTTTTAGCATTTAGTGAAACCATGACAAATTCATCCAAAAAAACAACCAACGCCACCCGCGACAATTTCGATTTGGATTTAGATGCGCGACTTGATCAAGCTACATCGGGATTGAGATTAAATGATGAACCACCTGCTGGTGACACATTAGATCAAATTTTAGCGCAAGCAAAAAAAGAAATTGATGTGGATTTATCTGAAAAATTGCCACCAGATGAAATTTCCGAATTAGACGTTTTAAACGTTGTTAAAAATGAAAAAGTTGATTCAAACGAAATTAAATCTGAATCGTTGACTTCATTAGAAAATCAGCTTGCGGCGGCAATGGATTCGACATCAACTTTAGAAAATGATGCAGAATTAGATAGTTTATTAGGTGGCTCAGGGTTTGATTTTGACTCGTTATTAGGAGAAGCCGCTAGTGATGAATTGGCGATTATTCCAGAAATTGAAGACGATTTGCTAATGTCGGCGGTCGATGAATTGTTGCAGTTAGGCGTTTCTGAAGAGGATATTGAACCTGAAATGGTTTTAGACGAATCAGAAGAGATTTTAGAAGAAAAAATCATCGAACCTGAAGAAGAAAATAAATTGGAATCCGACGTTGAATTAACGGTTGAACCTGATGCCGCATTAGACGATTTGGTCGATTCTGTGCCATTTGAAGATACATTAAACGTAGATTCAATAGAATCTGAAATTGAAGATTTTACAGAAGAATTTAATAACTTCGATGAAGTTGCCGATAGTGTTGCACCTTTGGTAGAAATATCTACTTCCGACGAATCGTTTAAAGACGATTTAAATGTGATGCAACAACTAGATGGTTTAAATGAAGCTATGGAAAATAAAAATGATACGACAGCAGGTTTTGATTTACTGGACGATGATGCAGTTGAAAAAGCAAGTGAAACGCCTGTTGTAGAAGTTGCAGATGACGATTGGATGAAACAGTTGGAAGGCTTAGATGACATTGAACCTTCTGAATCAGTTAGTTTAAAAAAAGAAGCTGTCGTAGCAGATGATGACGATTGGATGAAACAGTTAGACGGCTTGGATGACATTGAACCTTCTGAATCAGTTAGTTTAGAAAAAGAAGCTGTCGTGGCAGACGATGACGATTGGATGAAACAGTTAGAAGGCTTAGAAGATATTGAACCTTCTGAATCGGTTAGTTTAGAAAAAGAAGCCGTCATAGCAGATGATGACGATTGGATGAAACAGTTAGACGGTGGTTTAGACGAACACGACGAAGATACTGCCAAAATGTTAATGGATGCGGTTCACAATGACAGTGATGATGGCGTTGTTGCAGATAGCAATTTTAATATCACGCATGAAGAACCTGCTGCTGTAAAAGTAGAAAAAAATGAAATTCGTGGCATTGACGAAGAAGCCTTAATTGCAAAAGCAGCAGATTTGGCAATTAGTCAATTCAAAGATGAATTCAAGGATGATCAAGAACACATCATGTCGCAATTGCGCGCGGATCAAGACACAATTGAAAGTAGAAATAAAAAACAATTTGTTGACACTGAAAATAAACGCAAAAAAACGGCTATATTTGGCTATGTTGCGTTAGGTGTTGGCGTAATTGGTTTGTTAGGCAGTGCTGGAATTGGTTGGTTGTCTTACGGCACAAAAGGTCAAACGGAAACGTTAGGTCAATCTGTCACGGCGTTGGAAGAAAAAGTAGATGCTTTTTTAGCAAAAAATCCTGAAAAGGAAATTGAAACAATCAAAATATCTGTTGAACAATTGAATCAAAAAGTTGAAAAATTAGCCGCTGCACAAGTTGCCGTACCAGTTCCTTCAGTAGCGATTACGCCTGTTGAAAATGGTAAAACGTCACCAACTGTCGAACTTGCTAAAACGAATTCACCTGTTGCATTGTTGAATAATAAAGTTGAACCTGCGCTACCAGAAATGGCGGTGATTAAACCTACTGTTTCGACAGATGAAAAAATAATTGACGCGCCAAAAACAATTGCAGCACCAGAAAGTGTAAAAAAATCTGCTGATTCAGCGAAAACCGACGCGGCAAAATTAGCAAAAATTGAAACTGAAAAAACGGCGAAAGCAGAAGCACTGTTATTGAGTGAAAAAATTGCGAAAGCAACAGCCGTTGCAAAAGCTGCCGCCGCATCTACAAAAACGGACGAACAACGTAAATTATTGGCTGAAAAAGCAACTCGTTATACAGGTCGAATGACACGCGGGATGGCAAGAGGAGCTGCAAAAGAACATGTTGAAACAACCAAAACAAAAGTTGCCGTCAAAACAACAAAC
>CAIVBX010000271.1 GCA_903904275.1 uncultured Pseudomonadota bacterium | reverse complement strand
TTTGCTATCAAGCGTTTTATCATTCCACGCGCGTAAATAGCTGCGATTTTTGTTTAACACAAAGGCAAGCAAAACTTCAGCATCTAATCGTGGTGATTCAGAAATATGAACTAACAAATTTGTAGCATCATCGAGAAGTGTTTGGATTGAAGTCATTTAAAGTTTAAGCAAACGTTGTGTTTCTGTTTGAATCTTTTTGCGAAATAATAAAAATTTCCAACGTCGTCCACCACATTGTTTCCAAAGCATTGCTGAACGAATCCCAGCCAATAAACAGGCACGAATTTTATTAGCAACATCTTGACGTTGTAAAAATTCAGGCACGCCATTAACCATAATCCGTGGTTGTAATTTGCTGACGGTTTGCGAGTATAAATCACCAAAATTCGCTAATACATTTTCATGTAACAAATGAAAATGCTCAGTTTGAGATTTTGCGCGTTCAAGCCCAATGGAAATAGTTTTAAGCATCATTTTTTGTTCGCTTAATTCTTTTTCTAAAAAAACCAATGATGCCGAATAACGCGCTTGGTCAGGATAAGTAATTTCGTAACCTGTTAATTGTTTTTCAAGGTGCATCAAACCTAATTTCAAATTCGCTAAATCATTTCCATAAACATCTAACACAGAATCGGATTCTGTTTTCAACAAACTATTAAGTATTGTTTCAAGTGCTTTTTCGTCTGCTTTACCTGTTGTGGCTAATTGGTCAACTAACGCAGCGGCTTGTGCAATGCCAGCTAAAGCCATAACTTGGTTTGTGATGGTATCGAGTTCCATTTTGAAATAATCCTAAAGTTTAATAACGTGACGATTTGTAGCGTTTATTGTGAGATGATTTTTTGCCAGAAAAAATAATTAGTAATGACCACGAAATTAAAAAACTCACCCCGCCAATCGGTGTAATCGCGCCTAAAATCGGCAAATTCAAAATCGCTAACGCATACAAACTGCCAGAAAACAAAATAATGCCCAAAAACATCAATCCGCCTGCCCACTTCAACAAACGCGATTGCATATCATGTTGTTGCATTAACGCAATCACAATCAATCCGAAAGAATGCCACATTTGATATTCAACGCCTGTTTTATAAACGGCAAGCATTTCAGGACTAATCATTGTTTTCAAACCATGTGCGCCGAACGCACCAAAGGCAACACCTAAAAACGCGCTAGTTGCACCAAAAAATAAAAAAACAGAAGACTTCATTATTTTTCCAAAAGTCGAGGCATCAGTTGAACTAAATTACAGGGACGAGTTCGTGAATCAAGTTGCGCTTGAATAATTGCATCCCACGCCATGCGACACGCACTCGTTGAACCAGGTAAGCAAAAAATGTATGTGCCATTTGCTACGCCAGCAACAGCACGAGATTGAATCGTTGATGTTTTAATATCTGCAAAAGATAACCAGCGAAATGTTTCGCCAAAACCGTCTAAAACCTTATCTAATAACGGCGTAACCGCTTCGGGTGTTCCGTCACGACCTGTCACACCTGTACCACCTGTGCTGATAATTACGTCAATTTTTTCATCAATAATCCATTGCGAAACAAGGGCGCGAATATGATAAATGTTATCGGGAACAATTTTTTTGTCTGCGACAAAATGTCCAAAATCAGTAACTTTTCCAACTAATGCTGTTCCTGACGTGTCGTTAGTTTCATTTCGAGAATCTGAAACGGTCAAAATAGCGATGTTGAGTTTTTTAAAATTTTCCATTGTTAATCTAATGTCCCTGTCAATTTACCATCTCTAAAAATACGATCTTTGTATTTTGAACCATCTTTGCGAAATTCAGTCGCCATGCCTTCGAGTTTTCCATCATAAAAATTTGCTTCTTTACTTTGTTGTCCATTTTCGTACCACATTTTTGCCGTGCCATGTTGTTTGCCATTTTTAAAATGAATTTCAGCTTTTTTATAGCCGTTTCGATAATAACCTTCAAAAATACCTGTGAATGGTTTTTTTTGATTTTGCTCATACGCTAAACCATCTGCATGTTTTTCAATGTGAACGGTTACTCGTTCTTCAGATTTTGATTTTTCATCATCGCTACAACCTGAAACGAATAAACTTACAACAAGTAACAATAGAATTTTTTTCATAAAAGCTCTCAAATTTTCATTGTTTTGGCTTAGGACGACGTTTTTTAGTTCTAACGTTAGAAACGGCAACGGTTTTCACTTTTTTAGGACGCATTTTTAATCGTGCAAATAACAATCCTACTTCAAATAATAACCACATTGGCAACGCTAAAAGGGTTTGCGATAACACATCAGGAGGCGTTAAAAACATACCTATGACAAATGCGCCAACAATTACATAAGGGCGTTTTTCAACCAAACTTTCAACGGTGGTAAAACCAGACCACACAAGAACAATCGTGAAAATAGGCACTTCAAAGCAAACACCGAATGCAAAAAATAACATTAAAACAAAATCTAAATACGCTTCAATGTCCGTCATGACGGTGACACCAACAGGCGCAGCCGTTGTGAAAAAAGCTAATACCAGTGGCGCGACAACAAAATAAGCAAAAGCTACGCCTAAATAAAATAAAACGGTACTTGCAATTAACAAAGGAAAAATGGCGCGTTGTTCGTTTTTATAAAGTGCTGGCGCGAGAAATCCCCAAATTTGATACAAAATAAAAGGCACAGATAAAAAAATCGCCGTTACTAATGACAATTTAAACGGTGTCATAAAAGGAGACGTAACATTTGTAGCAATCATCGTGCTATTTTGCGGCAAATGTGACATCAACGGTTGCGCCAAAAGCGCGTAAATATCATTTGCGTAAATCGACAACGGCAAAGCAAAAAAAACAATACACAAAACGATGTGCAAAAGACGATTTCGCAACTCGATTAAATGCGCGATGAAAGGTTGTTCAGCAGGATTATTCATGTGGTTGTTTCGATTGTTCGTTCAAAACGTCGTTGGCAAGATTTTCATTTTCTTTTAATAATTGCCGAATTTCTTCGGCATGAAACTCTTGTTTAATTTCAACTTTTACATTAGCGACCATTTGCTGAATTTTGCCAATCCAAAAACCCGCTAATCTAGCAACTTTAGGCAATCTTTCAGGACCAATCACTAGTAAACTGACTAATCCGACCATTACTAATTCTGAAAATCCCACATCAAACATTTAAATCACTCTTTTTTTGCTTCGTTAAAATCACAAATTCAAATCCAATAAACTGGCGTAATCTTCAGGACGAATAGTTTTATATTCCCAATGGAATAAACGCTCGCTGTCAGAAATCGCTAAATCGTTAATACTTGCGTGACGTTTCTGCATCAAGCCTTGGGCGTTAAATTCCCAATTTTCATTTCCGTAAGAACGAAACCATTGCCCTGAAATATCATGCCATTCATACGCAAAACGCACCGCAATTCGGTTTTCATGAAATGCCCACAATTCTTTAATTAAGCGATATTCCAATTCATTCGCCCATTTATGTTGTAAAAATGCGGTGATGTCATCACGCCCTTGCAAAAATTCGGCACGATTTCGCCAAATGCTGTCTGCGCTGTAAGCCAACGCAATTTTTTGAGGAATTTGCAAATTCCACGCATTTTCTGCCGCGCGTACTTTTTGCGCGGCGGTTTCCACTGTGAATGGTGGAAATGGAGGTCTTGATTCATTCGTCATAAAAACCTCTTATTTTTTGAACTTTGCCAACAATTTTTTGCCTAATGCGATTAACGTTTCACGTTTCACAAAGGCAAAATAACTGGCAACGCCCCAAAATAATCCTTCAAACAAATTTTCTAAAAACGAATCTTCATCAACAGGATTTGCAGCAGCGGCGGCTTGTTGTTTTGCTTCAGCAGCAAGTGTATCCATCATTTTCGGTGCAATCGTTTGAACAGCCACTTTTGCAGGTGTAACTTCGGCATTTAAATCAGGCAACCCCAAACTTTGCCATGCGTCATAATCTTGCCAAATTGGATAACCTGCCCCTTTTTTCCAGTATTCTTTTGTAAAGTAAGGCGCAAGGCTCATGCCGTGTGAGGCGGGAATGCCTTTATCATCAATGAATCCGTCATAAACGACTAAGCTAATATCGCCACCTTCGCCGATGCCGTTAGTTGTAAAGGATTTTTCGACGTGGTCGTGGAACATCCAAATACCTTGACCAAAACTATTCAAACCATCGTCTTTGCCGTTGAGTTCTAAATCAATGCGCTGCGCGGGAACCATGGCGTGAACATCGCGTTGAATATAAGATCCCGCGCCATTATCTACGCCGTCATAATGCGTAATAATTGGTTTGTGTCCATGAATGTGCATCGCTAACGATTCGGTGTGACCATTCAAAATTCGTAATTTTACTTTTTCGTCTTCTTTCATGTGAATCAATGATTCACGCAACGTGTAAGGAAACGAACGCCCGTTTAACATGAAATAATCATCCGTTGCATCCGTTGAATCGTATTCCATGTTCATGTGTTTCGCGATTAAACGTGGATCATTTGCTGAACGCGCCACCACTTCATGTAATTCTTTATCAACAGATTCATAATGCAAATCATATTCACGGGCATATTTTTCTAAAACCGCCGCAGAGGGATGACGAACTTGTCCCGCGCCGACATTTAAAACTTGTGGGAAGTTGTTCGGGCGGTTTTCTTCAACAATGAA